>CBDVBE010000115.1:0-15952 GCA_965372145.1 uncultured bacterium
TTTACACATAACCCTTTGGGAACACCATAGTTATCGCACATCTCATCCGGTGGTACAATCACCACATGGACCGGCATTTCCCACAACCCTGTAATGGTTTCAATTCACTTTCCGGCCAGGCTCTCTGAAGCTATTTTCCGTTATCGGCTTCAATATATACTGTTGGATCAGATACTCGCGCGTCAGCAAATCCCTTTTTACGGATCAGACAACTGTCGCAGGAACCGCATGACAATCCTTCAGTAGAAGGATCATAGCAGCTGTGGGTGAGACTGTAGTCAACACCGAGAGAAATGCCGTTGAGAATGATGTTTGATTTAGTGAGATTGATTAATGGGGTATGTATGGAGATTTTATTTCCTTCGATACCGGCTTTGGTTGCCAGATTGGCGACGTTTTCAAACGCGTGGATATATTCCGGCCTGCAGTCCGGATAGCCTGAATAATCGATAGCATTAACACCGATAAAGATATCTGTGCATTCAAGCACTTCTGCCCATGCTATTGCGTATGACAGGAAAATGGTATTTCGTGCCGGGACATAGGTGTTGGGGATTTTTTGTTCAAGATTATCATCGGAAATTCTGTTTTTAGGCACAGCCGCATCAGAAGTCAGAGAACTCCCACCCAGAGTGCGTAGATCGATAGATATCGTTTTATGTTCTGTTACACAAAAGTGATCAGCAACTTTTTTTGCAGCATTCAATTCATGGATGTGCCGCTGACCGTATGAGAAGCTGAGTGCATATACTGCATAGCCCTCATTTTTTGCAATAGCACAACAGGTTGCAGAATCAATACCGCCGCTTAAAAGGACAATAGCTTTTTTATTTTTTCCGGTATTCATGGGTTTACACCTAATATAATATGTCGAAAGTCGGAAAGTCGAAAGTCGGAAAGTCAGAAAGAGAGTCAAAAGTCGAAAGTCGGAAAGTCGAAAGTCGGAAAGTCGGAAAGAGAGTCAAAAGTCGAAAGTCGGAAAGGTTACCAACACTTTTTCCCTACAGGGTATTAACTTTTTAAACTCCTCTAACTCCCTTACCCCAGATAAAGGTATGAATCTGGAGACTTAGTCGAACCGGGGCCTGATCCTCAAGAATCCATTCAGATATCTCTTTGGGAGATACTGACGCAGTATTTGGAGAGAATAATATTGTGCAGAGTTCATGCAAAGAGTTGCTATAAACAAAATCAAGTGCCCAACGATAATCATCTCTACTTGAAATAACGAATTTACACTCATCCTTAGCGTTAAGGTAGTTAAGGTTTGTCATCAGGAATGCATCACTGTGACCGCTTCCAGGACATTTGATATCCATGATCCGTATGCATCCATCAGGCAGGCGCGAGATATCCTGTGTACCGTTTGTTTCAACCAGCACCGTATAATGACGGTCAAGAAGTTGACGGCACAAATCCGGGACTTCACTCTGCAGCAGGGGTTCACCACCGGTTATTTCAACCAGAGAAGAGCCGAAACCGTCTACCCTGGCAACGATCTCATCAACCGAAAGGTCTGTTCCATTTTCCTGAGCATACTGTGTGTCACAATAGGTACAGCGCAGATTACAACCGCTCACCCTGATAAAGGTGCACACCAGGCCGGTATATGTTGACTCGCCCTGAATACTTTTAAATAGTTCGCAGATATTAAGCATCTTCAAAGTAGGATGCGCAGTTACCCGGAGTTTCGTATACATCAATACGGGAAAGCGTGCTGTGCGGTTCGTTTAATCGTTCTTTCAGTTTTCTAAATATGTACCGGGCTATGTTTTCGGATGAGGGATTAATAGTATCTTCATCAAAAATTGTATTCAGGTCACAATGATCCAGAGATGCAAGAATATCGCTCAACTCGGATTTCAGTTTTTTAAAATCAATGCCGATGCCGATCTCATTGAGTTTTTCACATTGAACAGAGGCTCGTACCAGCCAGTTATGGCCATGGGTATTTTCGCACGGGCCGTTATAATTTTTCAGACGGTGTGCTGCAGAGAAAGAGGCTTCAGATGAAACAGTGAACATATTTTCTTCCTTTCAGTTTGCTATCAAAAATATATTGTTTATCTATGACACCGCTATAATTCTCCGGGAAGATGTAGTCTCCCTGATTATCAGTACATTACTTATATTTACTTAGAATATTTTATCTTAATTTTGTGAGGTTTTTGATTGACTGCGGCTGATTCTGATGCGGTGTATCGAATAATTGATGCAAATTTGAACCGGCTCCGCGAAGCGCTGCGGGTTATCGAGGAATATTACCGTTTCATTCAGAGCGATGAAAAAATTGCAGGTGAGCTTAAACTTCTTCGCCATTCTCTTGAAGAGCTGGATGAGGGGTTTGACAGAAAGAAGCTTCTGGCATCCAGAGACACGGATACGGACCCTTTTGCCTATAAAACCAGGGAAGAGGAGTTTTCCCGAAAGGGTGTTGCCGGTATTCTGGCTGCTAATTTCAAGCGTTCGCAGGAAGCGGCACGGGTTCTTGAGGAGTATGTAAAAGTGAGTAAAAAACCCGGATTATCCGAGAAAGCAAAGCATATTCGCTTTTCATTATATTCACTAGAAAAAAGAATGACGGAGAAACAGTATAATGGGTAAAGCAAAGAAAGCTGATACCCCGGAAAAGAGAGAGGGCAAGCTCGGTCAGGAGCTTTGGGGAGTAGTTTTTTTCGCATCAGGCCTTCTCATTGTCATATCCCTTATTTCACATTTTATTAATCCGAGTGCGAATGTTATTGGCCCGTGGCTTGGAACACGGCTTGCCTCAGGCCTGGTTTCCCTGTTTGGCGTTATTCCATCCTTCCTCATTCCCCTTGAAATTATCTATATCGCAGTACTGGTTTTTAAAGGATTGGAGATTCCAATACGCCGTTTTCTTTTTATCGGGCTTTTCACTGTCGAATTATGCGTATTCCTATCCATTTATAATCTTCCGGTTATAACACAGGTAGGTTTTTTTAATGATAATATCATCGGTAAATCCATAACGTTTCTGCTGCATTATGTGTTTGGTTCCCAGCGGTTCGGGCCCTATTTTCTGCTGGTTGTTGCGCTTTTTCTGACGCTTGCAGTCATGTTTGATATTAATATTCGTGATGCACTGAAGGTATGTTTGCGTGGTTTGATACAGGGGTGGAAGTTGCTTTCACGCAAAGCCGGCGCTCTTTTTACCCCTCCTCCCCGGGACGCTGCACCGGGTAGCGTTTCAGTAAATGTACCTCCCGAAGGGGAGAGTAAGAAAGTGTCAAAACAGGGTCGTCAGGCTAAAGTTGAAGAGATACCTTCACCTGCCGATGACGAGGCAAAGGATGAAGCTGCACAGGTTCTGGAAGAAGAATTAGCGGCATTTCGTGCGCGAAAGAATGAGCCTGTAACTATAACTACACCTGATAAAGCTGATGAAGATGAGGAGTTGGAAGACGAACCCGAAGATGTTGAGGACGAACCTGATATCGAAGATGTGGCGTCAATCGATCCTTCGTTAATAGTACCTGATGATGATAAGGATTTTTGTAAAGTCCCCGGTATGGAAGAGGACATTCAGAAACCGAAGAAACCCTCAAAACCTTATGTTGTCCCAGATCCTGATATTATACCTGATCCGCCTCCGTCAGCGAATACTGTTGATCGCCAGAGTTTTGAGGATAATTCCCGTATCCTTGAAAGAACACTGCTTAACTTTGGCATTGAAGGCAAGGTGATAAATATAAGTCCGGGGCCGGTGGTAACCCGTTATGAGATTGAACTTGCACCCGGGATAAAAATCAGTAAGGTGGTGAGTCTTCAAGACGATCTTTCAATGGCAGTCGGCGGGAAAAAGATTCGTATAGAGGCGCCGATTCCCGGGAAAGCGGCTGTTGGTATCGAGCTGCCAAATAATGAAATGCAGCTCGTCTATTTTAAGAGTATTCTTACCTCAGACGTTTTCCGAAAGTCAAAAGCGAAATTGCCGATAATTATCGGGCGCAGTGTTTCAGGCACACCGTATGTTGCCGATATTGCAAAAATGCCGCATCTGCTTATTGCCGGGCAGACCGGTTCGGGAAAGAGTGTTGCTATCAACTCGTTTCTTTGCACCCTGCTTATGACCAAAACACCGGAAGAACTTCGGTTGATCCTTATTGATCCTAAAAAGGTTGAGATGTCATACTATGAGAAGATTCCTCATCTCCTGGCGCCTGTCGTTACTGAATCGAGGGAGGCGGTAAAGGCGCTGCAGTGGGGAGTCATGGAAATGACCAGACGGTATAGGCTGCTCGCAAAGGTCCATGCACGGAATATAGAATCCTTTAATCAGAAGATCGAGGATAAGAGTATAAAAGAGGGAATTATTTCGGAACATGACAATAAAAAGCTGCCCTTTATCGTTATTATAGTTGACGAGCTGGCGGATTTAATGCTGACGGCTTCACGGGATGTTGAAGGACTTATCCAGCGCGTTGCCCAACTTGCCCGTGCGGTCGGTTTGCATCTTGTTGTTGCTACCCAGCGTCCGTCAGTGGATATTATTACCGGACCCATCAAAGCCAATTTGACATCACGAATAGCGTTTCGGACGATACAGTCGATTGATTCACGAACGATACTTGGCCATATCGGCGCCGAAAAACTGCTGGGAAGAGGTGACATGCTTTTTCTGCGGAGCGGTGCTCCCGATATAGAACGTTATCATGGTTCATATATCGTTGAGGAAGATGTAGAGGCTATTGTTGCGGAAGTCCGTGGGCAGGAGTATGATACTTACAAGATAGAGAGTTTTGAGGCGGCAACAGCGGAATCGAAAGAGGCCATACCCGGTGTCGCCTCCTCTTCAGGTTATGAACGTGATGAAAAATTTGAGGAAGCCGCCCGTCTGATTGTCAGTATCGGCCTCGGATCAACCTCGTTATTGCAGCGTCGTCTGAAACTGGGATATGCCCGTGCCGGACGATTGATGGATGAGCTGCATGAAGCGGGTATCGTTGGGCCGCAGGAAGGAAGCAAAGCACGGGAAGTGCTGATAAACGCTGAAGTGCTTGAAGACATGCTCGGAAAATAATTAATAACCCCACGTCAGGAGAGTTGTGTGAACAGGATACTAGGAATTGTTGTACTGGTAAGTGTATGTATTAGTACGGTACTCTATGCACAGGACAATACGCTTGTTTCTACCCTGAAAAAAAAGTACAGCGATAAAACCTCCCTTGAAGTGACCTTTGATCTTAAGATTTTCTGGAAGGTACGGGAAAAACATGAGAAAAAAAGCGGCGTGCTCAGGATCATGCCGGGAGATAAATTCAGGTTAAAGCTGGGGAGCTGGGTATGGGTGTGTGATGGTCATACCTACTGGCAGTATAATGTAAAAACGAAACAGGTAATTATAAAGAATTTACTGGATATAGACCTTTCGATGCATCCGACACAAATGATGAAAACGTATCTTTCGTATGATTTCACTGTAACTTCCAGCGATACAAAGGTGGCCGTGCTGACATGGAAGGCTGCGGAAGAAGAGAGAAAAAAAGGCTATAGCGCCATTACGATATGGGTTGACAAAAAGAAATCGACCATAAAAAAATTACTGGCAGTCGATTCCAAGGGAAACGAGAGCACCTACACTTTTGTTAAAACGAAGACCGGTGTTCAGTTTTCCGAAGAAACGTTTGCCTTTACCGTACCGAAAGGGGTGGAGGTTGTTGACACGCGGGATTAGGCGGAGAATCGCCCTGCTTGCATTTTACATTGCGGGAATAATTGGATTCAGTGAGGCACAATACTCTTTTACCAGGGAATTTACCAGTAATGATATTCTCGGTATTGATGGTAACGGCCGCGCCCTTGCGATGATTACCTCTAAGGGTTTTAATTATACGGCGGATATTACTCAGGGGAAAATAGAGTGGCAGGGGTTCCTTGGTATTCAGCCGATTTCTCTGGCGATTGGCAGCGGAAATGCGTTGGTGTGCCTTCAGCCGAAAACCGAATACAGCAACGACCTGTTTATCTATACGTTTCCCGGCACGTTTCAACAAGTTCAACTGCAATATAATTCGGGGTTATTTGTTGACTCTTTCGGCACTGATATTCCTTTTTTCTTTTGGGGATATGATGCCGAGTGGTTTAACGGCTCATTTTGGATAGCCTGCCTGGATGGCGGCTTGGTGCAGGTAACACCACCCTCAAACACCACTGCTATTTATTATCCCGGAAGAGACAACATTTCATACACGTTCGAAACATTCCTCCCGGACAGTTTCCCTCTTTTTCCGGACACCTCTTCTGCAAGGGCTATGGCTGTTGATGCTGATAGTAGTTTAATCTGGCTTGCCTGCGCGCAGGCTCTCTGGTCGTTCGATCCGTCCGATACGACATGGACCAAAATTAATGATTCTGCCTTAGGATTGGAAGAATATTATGATATTAAAGTCCGGGCTCGTAACGATTCCACGTCAATAGTATATGCCATTTTTACAAAGAAAAATGGTGCACGGGCCGACACCTGTTTGTATACCTACAATACCCAGACAGATCGCTGGCATAATTTTATTTCAACTGCCGATCTATCACTACAAACATATGCGTTAGGTGAAAAGGATTATGTGTATATACTTGACAGGAGAGAGAATGAGATACGGCTGTACAGGGATACCGTACCGGATTCAACCCTTGCAATGGATACCCCTTATGGGGAGTTGGTATTACTACAAGGCGAAAAAGCTGATTTTCAGGGGCGTATTACCAAACCGGGTGAAATCGGTATCAGTGATATTAATCTTTCTGATATTAACTATGCCACGTATGGCAGTGATACGCTTTTTCAAATAGCAACGGATAAAGGGCTGCTCTATTCGAATAATGAGCATTATGATGAAGAAAAGAACATCCCCTTCTCCTTTGAATACCGAAGTGTTACTTTGTCGGATGACCTTGAGAAAACATACGCAGTCCCGGGGATAATGAATAATTATCATCCCGAAACGGTATTTGCCTATAACATTAAAGACGATGATTTTGTTACTATTGACATTTTCGATTACAACATGGATCATGTGGTCAGAATTATTGATAAGGCCTGGCGGCAGGCCGGAAAGAATAGAACCAACGGGCGCAGTACGGTGCCACGCTATGACCGGTGGAATGGCAGGGTGGATAATGGCTCCGGAAGGATTGTACCACCGGGGGTCTATTTTTACCGGATAAAAACGGAAAAGGGAAAACGAGCTTTTGGTAAAGTTATCGTGGCAAAAAATTAATCTCGTACTTCTTTTAGGAGTATCTGTTTGTATTCAGCCGGTTTCCGCATTGGGGCTGGGCTGGTATGGCGGAGCCTATCTGCGTGAGCCGGTAGGTGCCACCGCATTTGGTATCGGCGGCGCACAAACGGCCTCTCCTGAATATCTCTGCTCCTGGTGGAATCCGGCAGCGCTGGCAACTCTCAGAAAGAAAAATCTGGCGTTGGGACTCGGCTATCGTCCGCTGGGGCGTACCGAGGGATATCTCTCCTTTGAATTCCCTGTCCCTCCTCGTGTCGGCATGGGCCTGTCAGTGTTATACCGAGGTATCCTGGCTATAAAGGGCCTCGTTGACGAGCAGGAATACCCGCTTGATGACTGTGCATACTCAACATTTACATTTAAAATAGGCCTCAGTTATCTTATTAAAAGAAATATACAAGCAGGAGTAAATCTTTCTATTTTCCATCAGAGCCTGCCTACCGATTATACTGACCAGGGCGATATTATTTATTCTTCCGTTACCGAAATCGGCGGTATTGATATTGGTGTTCGTTATGTGCCTTTGAAAAAGCTGGTGTATGGGCTGGTGTTAAAAAATATCCTGGCAAGCTTTGATTGGGAATTTAAGGATCAGGCGCAGGGGTTAAGTGCAATCATGAACGATACGCTGCCGGCAACCCTGACCCTTGGCCAGCAGTATACGGGAGCGCTTCGGGGAAAACCGTTTATATGGACCTGTGATCTTGTCGGTTATATTTTCAATGGGAATTTTAAAGGGTTGGAGCATAAGCACCTGGTGATCAATAACGGTTTTGAATGGCAACGGTGGGATATTTTTTATGTTCGTGCAGGTATTCGTGATGTCATATTAAACCGGGACATTTTTGCCGACAGCGGCAGATATAAAGATCACTTTTCTATGGCGGTCAGCCTCGGTTTCCTGTTAGACCTTTCCAAGGCATTAAAAGGAAAGGATGTGAAATTAAACTATGGCATTTCGAATGATAAAGTATGGGCAGGCCTGGATCAACAGCTTGATTTTATTGTTTCATTCTGATTAAGTCAACCATTTGGACGTGTATATGTACAGCAATTTATACTATAAATTTCTTTCACTGGTTTGCATCGGTATCGTTCTCTTTGTCGGCAACGTGACCGCAGAGGATGTTTCGGAGGATGCAGCCAACACCGGGTTCCACCTCCTTGAAGAGCCGGTAGATCCTTATGCTATTGCCATGGGATATGCCGGAACCGCCCTGGCGACAAAGGGATTTTCCTATTATAACCCGGCGCTTCCTTTCCTGGTCGGCAGAACCTATCTCTCTGCTGAGTATGGCACTCACCCCAAGGGTGATTTAAAACACACACAACTTGAGGCAGTAATAAAACTTACGCGATGGTTTGTCGGCCTCAGTTTACATAGTGAAACAATTGAGGATATTTATGAAACCAATTACTGGGGGTGGCTGCCCTTTTATAACACTCCGTTTACCGCTCAGTTCACCAATATCTCACTGACCATCGGTTTCAGCCAATGGGAGGATTTTGCTTTTGCGGTAAATGTAAACGGGATGCAGGATAGAATCTATGATGCCTATGCCTATGCCTTTTCTTTCAGTGCCGGAGCGGTATACAGTCCCATTCCGGACAAACTCTCTCTGGGATTGTCGCTGTTAAATCTGGGCACGTCAACGCCTATGCTGGGAGATGATTCAGGCGGTGACTGGGGGGAAGGTGAAGAGTTGCCTTTTAACAGCCGCCTTGGTATCGTCTGGAAGGATGCCTTCAGGGAAATGCCCTATACCGTTGCGCTTGATGTCGTGTATCGCAATGTACGTGATAAGAGCGATGCGTTTACAAAGCATATTAAATACCGTTTCAGTGTTCCGGTAGGATTTGAGATCAGGCCGCTTCCGCCCCTTGCAATCCGACTGGGAAAGCGGTTTAACTTTCCTACGGAGATTATTAATTTCGGTATCGGACTCAATCTTGATCCTTTGGCTGTTGATGCCTCGTTTGTTATACCGAAACTGGTTGACGATGCAGAGATTAAATGGCTTACGAGCATCACATTTTTTCTGAAAGACAGAAAAAAAGAGCCGGAAGAAAAACCGGCGCCCGGTAAAAAACCGCCTGCGGTCTCACCGAAAGATACGAGTGCCGACACATCCTCTCAGATAATGGAAAGCATACCGGACAGCGGCAAACAACCACCGGTGAAACAGGTTGACACAAGCGAGACCTCCGGTGCGGTTGAAACTAGTATCCCGGACGATGCGAAGGACAGCCTGAATTCGATTTTAGAGGTACCGCCGAAAGAAGAGGTTTCTGATACGGTATTGACACCCGCAGATAGTGTTGACAACAAAGAGTCATCAATTCCCCCAGACAGGGTACCTTCCCCAAAGAGCCAATCGGCAGAGGCAGAGGAGATTACGGGCACAGGAGAGGCTCAAACGGAAAAGATGGTACGACCGCCGGATGAAAAAGGAGAGACGTCTGCTTCTGCAGACGTAAAAAAAGATGGCGTACCTTCTGACTCAACACACTCTGAATAAATGTATTCGGTACATTCTGTTCATTCATTTTATGAAAAAGATATAATTAGATTCTGTTACAAGGTGCCCTTCAGGGTAAATATAGGTCTGTTTTAGAGTAATTTTAGGAAATTATAAAATGTTATAAAAATGTCACCCTGAGCAAGCACCCGACGAAAGGAGGAAATAGTGCTCGAAGGGTAACTCCTTATTATTAGGCAAAATATGGTAGATGGTTCCCATCGGCTTCGCTCAGGACAGGCTCGCTCACCATGACTATTTATATATATTAAAATTGGGACTACTGATTGTAAACTGTTAACAGATACTAATTAACCGGTTGATTTATATCGACATTCATTCGTTTCTATACTATTATTAGTTATTGGATTTCACGCAGTATAAAAAGCTTTCTGTTATTTCAGTTATTAAAGTATATTTCTTTATAATGTATAGCATTACAATGGTTTTCCAGGTTAACTATTAACATGAGAGAGGCTCATGGGGTTGTTTCCATTTTTTTCGAACGATTTAGGTATTGATTTAGGCACCGCAAACACGCTTGTGTATGTAAGGGGGCGTGGACTTCTTATTGAAGAGCCGTCGGTTGTCGCGCTTGACAAAAGCACAAAAAAGGTACTTGCGATTGGTACGGAAGCCAAACGTATGCTGGGACGTACGCCGGGAGAGATCGAAGCAATTCGACCGATGAAGGATGGCGTTATTGCAGATTTTGATCTCGTTGAGCATATGCTCAAATTTTTTATAAAAAAGGTACAAAAGTATCCCTCATTTTTCCGTCCGCGTGCCGTTATTGGTGTTCCCTCGGGTATTACCGAGGTTGAAAAGAGAGCGGTGGTCGATTCCGCCGAGAGTGCTGGAGTACGCGAAGTTTATATGGTGGCGGAGCCCATGGCGTCGGCGATCGGCATGGGAATCCCTGTAAGTGAGCCGTCGGGTAATATGGTCATTGATATCGGTGGCGGCACTGCGGAGATTGCTGTACTGGCCCTGTTTGGCATGGTGTGTGATATGTCGGTCCGTATTGCCGGTGATGAGATGGACGATGCGATTGTATCCTATTTGAAAAAGACCTATAACCTCCTTGTCGGGGAAAGCACTGCCGAGCAGATTAAAATTCAGATTGGTTCAGCATTCCCGCTCGAAGATGAATTGGAAATGGAAGTAAAGGGGAGGGACCTGGTTGCCGGCATTCCGAAGACGCTTCGTATAACGTCAACTGAAATTCGGGATGCACTGAATGAGCCGGTTTCAACCATTATTGAGGCTATCAAACAGGCACTCGAACAGACGCCACCGGAACTCTCCGCAGATATTCTTGATAAAGGAATTATCATGACCGGCGGCGGTTCACAATTGCGCGGTCTCGATGAGCGGCTTCGTCAGGAAACAAATCTTCCCGTGAACGTTATTGATGAACCATTGACCTGTGTTGCCCGTGGAGCGCTTAAGATAATTGAAAATCTTGACACGTATAGAGCGGTCCTGATGAGAAGTTCAAGAAGGGGAAGATAGGCCCTTTTTCGTCCATCCTTTATGACAATGTTGCGCCTATGTATTGGATCATCCAGTTTATAATCCGGCACAGAAATGTCTCGTCATTATTCATTACCGTTCTCATCAGCCTCTGGATGCTCACCGCAAACACAACGAAGCAGCAACAGATTTCCCGTACGTTAACACTTACTGTTTTTTACCCGTTTCAGTTTACCGTACACCAGGTGACACGGATAAAAAATATTTTTTCGGAGAACAAGCGGTTGAAAGATGAAATTACTGCCCTCAGTACCAAATGTTCGCTGCTTGAAGAGGCTGCGGCTGAGAATGAGCGCCTTCGTTCTCTGCTCGGGTTTGATAAACGTTTTGCCTACACCCTTATTCCGGCACGCGCGGTAGTGCGGGAACCCTCATATAAATACCGTTCAATTGTTATCAATGTCGGGAGAAAACAGGGCGTGTCGGTATATATGCCGGTTGTCAACAAAGACGGGGTGGTAGGAAAAATCATACAGGTGTTACACGGGATCAGCCTGGTCCAACTGCTGAGGGATCCGGCAGAACGTATCAGTGTCATGATAAAAAAGAACAATGTGGTAGGAATCCTTGAAACGGTTGACAGCAAGATTTTTTTTGTTGAGTACCGGAAACATGCTGAGGTCAGTGCCGGAGATTCCGTTGTTACTTCCGGTCTCGGCGGTATCTACCCCAGGGGTATCAGTGTCGGTATTGTCAAAGAAATTAAAGATAAGAATGACCCGTTGTTTAAAGATGTTATTATAGTACCCGGTGTTGATTTTAGACACCTTGAGGAAGTCTTTGTCATGCAGCTTGACCCGCGCTGGTCTGCATTTCGTTCGGAACTTGATTCGATAGAGTTTAGTCAATGATTGAAACACCACTGAAATGGTTGGTTGCGGTTGTTGTCTGTTTGGTTTTACAGTCAACGCTTGTTCCTGCGATTGCCATTTTCGGCGTACAGCCTGACCTCATGATCGTCGTCTTTTTTTTCCTGTGCCTGCGGCATGGCGTTCTGCCGGGTATTTATATCGGTTTTTTCCTCGGCCTCAGTCTGGACCTCTATTCACCGGTGTTATTGGGGCAGCATGCATTGGCGAAAACTGTTATTGGATTTTTTATGGGCCTGTTCAATGAACGGGTTATGCGAACGGATCCCATATTAAAAATTATCATTCTTGCCGTGAGCTTTATCATTCATGACACCATATTTGCCGGAGCGGAATTACTGAAACACGGAACGTCATTAGTGCAGATATTCCCCGAACTGTTTCTGTTCACGCTTCCCCGTACCGTGTATTCCATAGTGATAGTATTTCTTGTACACTTCTGGAACAGTGCTATTCAACCGAACTTGAGACGATAAGGCAGAGACGATGCCGAAAAGTGCACAGCAGCAGGATGAACTTCACGACCGAACTCAGAAAAGCCTCTGGCTGAGCGGTATTGTCACCTTCTTCTTCCTTATACTTTTTATCCGTATTTTTTACCTTCAGGTTATTCAGGCTGAGATAAACATCCGGTTGTCAAAAGAAAATCAGATGCAGTTGAAAACGCTTAAAGCGCCCCGTGGTATGGTGTATGACCGAAATGGTGAAGTGCTGGCGAGGAACCGGCCGTCCTATTCACTCGGTATTCTGCCATACAAGATAAAAAAGGATTTCGATGTTGTTGCGAACCTGTTAAAAATCCGCGACAAGGACAGCCTGCCTATTTTTGACAGCCTGGTGTTGGCGAAACGTATTAAGAAAGCGATGTACCGGCGGTTTGATGTAACACGCCTGAAAGAGGATATCTCGATAGATATTGTCAGTGTTATTGAAGAGCACTCCATGGAACTTCCCGGTATTCTGGTACAGACCGAAGCCAGACGGGAGTATCCGCTTGGGCCGGTATCATTTCATGTTTTGGGTTATATGAGTGAAATACCCGAGGCGATTTTTGACTCTTTGAAGGAATTGGGCTACCATTATGGTGACAATATCGGCCAGGCGGGTATTGAAAAACAGTATGAATCTATTCTCCATGGTAAAGATGGTCTTGAGTATATCGAGGTAAACGCCTACGGGAGGAGTCTGGGGCCAATAGCGCATATGCCGCGTATTGATCCCTTGCCGGGAAACAGCATGTATCTTACTATTGATGCCCGCCTGCAAAGGGTGGCACAGGAAGCGTTTCCGGACAGTTGTAAAGGGGCGGTGGTGGCAATTAATCCGCAGAATGGAGAAGTGCTGGCCATGTACAGTAATCCATCAGTGGATCCGAACATTTTTTCTTTAGCAGCCACCCTGCGATCGAAATCGTGGGCGCAGGCGGCCCGTGATCCCAATTTACCGCTTAATAACCGGGCGACAAGCGGCACCTATCCGCCGGGATCGACTTTTAAGGTGGTCAGTGCACTTGCCGGTATAGGGTGCGGTAAGGTCAATCCCAAAGCGTTTATGCCTCGTTCGTGTACGGGGGCCTATCGGATCGGTAACCGGATTGCACACTGCTGGAATTTAAAGGGGCATGGACGTCTGAAATTTCGGGAGGCGTTGAAAGTTTCCTGTAATATCTATTTCTACCAGCTCGGATTAAAGGTTGGTGACCGGATAATCAATTACTATGCTGAAAACCTCGGACTCGGCCAATTAACGGGGATTGATCTTCCGAACGAGCGGAAGGGCTGGTTGTCGGGTGAGGAGGCGTACAATATACGGTTTGCAAAGCGCGGCTGGAAATGGACCAAAGGCCTTGTTCTTGATCTCGCCATCGGCCAGACGCAGCTGGTTACACCGCTACAACTTGCACTAATGTGCGGGGGATTGGGTAATGGAGATGTTATCTATACCCCTTTTCTTTTGAAAGAGGAGCGTAGTAATGACGGCATTGTAATCAGGCAGATGAAAGAACATGTACGGTATTCTCTTAATCTTGATGCTGATTTGAAAAAGATTATGCACCAGGCAATGGAGGATGTCATTGTTGCTGCCGGTGGTACCGGCCGCAGGGCACGGGTTCCAGGCATGCGGGTTGGTGGTAAAAGCGGCAGTGCAGAAAATCCGCATGGGGAAAAAACCCATGGATTGTTTATTGCCTGCGCACCTATTGACAATCCGGTTATTTCTGTTGCTGCCGTCGTGGAAAATGCGGGGCATGGCGGTAGAGTGGCTGCGCCGATAGTCGGCAGCATCCTGCGTTACTTTTTTGCTGAAACAGAAGAGGGGCGGCGACTCGTGGAAAAATATTCACAAAAAGATCCTACAAAGGGATAATGCAGATGTATGGCTTAGGTGATAAAAGACAGTTTGATTTCTCGCTCTTTTTTGCTCTACTACTTCTGTGGATTGCGGGAATTTTTCTCGTATACAGTGCAACCTATGTTCATACCAGCGGCCCCCTGGCAGGAATTTTCAAGAGCCAGATTGTCTGGGTTATTATGGGCATTCTTATCATTCTTGCTATTGTCTCTATCCCTGCACGATTCTATTACTCAATGTCCTATGTCCTCTATGGTATATCGCTTCTTTTACTTGTTTTAGTCCTGTTTACCGGTTCCTCTGCAAAGGGTGCCGGACGGTGGATTGTTATCAGTGGTATACGTCTGCAGCCATCGGAATTCGCAAAGATAGGATTACTCTTTGCATTAGCACATTATCTCTCGAAAAAGACTATTTCACTGATGCGTGTAAGCTCATTTATTATGCCCGGAATACTAATACTTATTCCGTTTTTGCTGGTACTGCGGCAGCCTGACCTGGGAACTGCACTCGTATTCTGTGTGATGTCATTTCCCATGTTTTACTGGGCAGGTATGAGCCTGATGGAGGTATTTTTTGTTGCTTCGCCGGGGGTTTCTATTATTCTCTCGGCAATACCACTTATTCTAGCGTATGGAACAACACAACCGCTCGGTGTCGGCGGTGCAATTCCATGGGGCATTTTCTTCGTGATCCTTTGCGCGGCACTCTATTTCATTCGTCCGCCCATGATCATTCTGGTTGCGGTCATTGTTGCAAACCTGCTTGCTGCTACCAGTACAACAGTGTTGTGGAATTCCGTTCTTAAAGATTATCAGAAGGGACGTATTATCAGTTTTATAAATCCACAGGCAGATCCTTATGGCGCCGGCTATCAAGTGATCCAATCGAAGGTTGCAATCGGTTCAGGCCATATTTTTGGTAAAGGCTACCTGGAAGGGACCCAGACCCGCCTCTCCTATCTTCCTGAACAGCATACCGATTTTATCTTTTCTGTATTGGGTGAACAATTCGGACTGGTCGGATCCACTATTATTCTGATGCTTTTCCTGTTCGTGATTATCCGGGGATTAACTACAACCTATACCATACGGAACCGGTTTACCAATCTGGTAATCGTCGGCTCCTCGTCAATTATCGGTTTCCATGTCTTTGTAAATATTTCGATTGCAATCGGGATTATGCCGGTAACAGGCCTGCCCCTTCCATTCCTCAGTTATGGCGGTTCGTTTACGCTTACCGTTGCAATACTCATGGGACTTATTCTGAATGCAAAGGTGAGTGATCAGGATTTCTGATACCTGGGTTCAGAGGTTCAGGGTTCAAGGTTCAGAGGTTCAGGGTTCAAGGTTCAGAGGTTCAGGGTTGAAATCCAAAATTGTATGATTGCGGATTGGGGAATGCGGATTGGGGATTG
>CBDVBE010000116.1:0-15931 GCA_965372145.1 uncultured bacterium
ATGGGCACTGTATATTTAGAACAAAGCTTTTTTAGTATCGGCTATATATTTCTTTATTTCGGTGCTGTCGGACTGCTTTTTATGTCCCACATGCAACTGCTCTATGTTGCCTGTGTATTTGGTATACTGCCGGTTATTCTCGGTCTTATGATGCATGGGCGGTATAAACAACTAAAAGAAGAGCATATAGCTGAGTACAAAACAATAGAAGAAGAAGAAGAAAAAGAACAATCTCCTGCTGAAGAACAGTAAATACTATGGAAAAACAATTGCCAAATAAAGAAAAAACCGCTCAACTTGAAAAGGTATTTCATGTACCGGCCCGCCTGCGGATCATGTCGGTACTGCTGGCGAATAAAAAGGCTGATTTCAGCGGGCTTATCACTATGCTTGAACTGACCCGTGGTAATCTCAGTATGCACATGAAAATGCTTGAGGAGAGTAACTATATCACAATCAAAAAGCAGTTTGTTAAAAACAGGCCCAAAACCACCTATCATTTAACACCACTCGGTAAAAGGGATTTCAAGTTGTACATCGAAATGCTGGAGAATATTATTTCAACAATAAAAGGAACGGAGTGATAGTATGAGAGAACGATTTTTCAACTGGCTGGCCAATGTAATTGTTCAAAGAAACGGTACCGTACTTCTGATATGCATTGGCATTACAATTATTCTGACTGTTTCCATGGGCAGGCTTGGTATGAAGACATCATTTGTTGATATGATGCCGCCAGACAACCCGCAGGCGAAGGAATTCATTGATATCACCAAGGAATATGCTTCGGCCACCGGCGTAATTGTGGTAATCGAGAGTGAAAAAAAGGATATACCCGCTATGAAAAAATGTGCCGACGACCTTGCAGGGATTCTTAAAGATGTGTATACCGTCCAGTTAAGCAAGGACCAGGATATCTCCTTTTTCAAACAGATGCAGGCTCATGCAAGTCATATACCCGTTCCGGGTGTAGTATACGATACAATTCCGCTTGTCAAAAGAATTGATTATAAATTTGACAACGAATTTATCAAGGAACATGGATTTATTATTCAAAAGGAGAAAGACCTTCGGAACACCCTCGACATGTTTTCCTCGCTGGAACTGAAACAGCTTCTCGCTAATATCAATAACAACTTCGAAAAAGAATATGTCAACGATGCTGATAATCTGACTTCAATCGATGGTGAGCAGCAGGCAATCCAGGGACTTGAAATCATGAATGACTTTATGCAGGCTATCGGCGGGTATATCGATAATGCAGATTCGGCAGAGGTAGTCAGGGCGGTTGAGAAATTCATTACCGGCCCGGAATACATGATTTCCTCGGATAATACTCTGCTTATTCTCATGGTCCAGCCTGCTGTAAATATAAACGAACATTACAACGAGTATCTTGCTCTTGGCAAAATGGTCACTGACACGCTCCGTGCATTAGAGCCATCCTATCCCGGTCTTGTTCTCGGTGCGACAGGAACGCCTATTCTTTTCAATG
Organism: uncultured bacterium; assembly: GCA_965372145.1. Taxonomy (GTDB): domain Bacteria; phylum Fibrobacterota; class Chitinivibrionia; order Chitinivibrionales; family JANQEN01; genus CBDVBE01. Next base: position 1,496 of record CBDVBE010000116.1, read on the forward strand.
ATGAAATGGAATCTTCGAAAAATGATTTTGGCTGGTCAAGCGTTATTGCATTATTACTTATACTTATCCTTCTTATAGGTTCTTTCGGGACATGGAAAAATCCTTTTTATTCTGTTTTCACACTTATCATTGCCATCATGTGGACCACCGGTTTACTTGCCCTGACACTCCAGTATCTCAATCTGCTCTCTATGTCATTCGGTATTGTATTAATCGGACTGGGTATTGATTTTTCCATCCATTTCATTTCGGGATTCAGGGATGCACGGGAACATGGACTTGGCATCAAAGATGCTATACAGGAGATGTTTCGAAAGGTAGGTAATGGAGTAATTACCGGAGCAGTAACAACGTCACTCGTTTTCTTCACCCTGCAATTGACCGGTCTCAAGGCACTTTCGGAAATGGGATTTGCGATAGGCGCCGGTGTTATTCTCTGTCTGATTGCAATGATGATATTATTGCCTGCTCTTATTGTATGGGATAATAAAGGATATTCACTTGCCGGTAACCTGTTAAGAAAAATCAGACTTGGCTTCATTTGCGATGTTTATTCTTCGATTGTTTCAGTTCTCTTCTGGATTTTTAAAACAGCCCCATTTCAGCTTTTACATACGTTGTTAAGTTTCTCTTTCCTGGACCGCATCGGGATGGTTATTGCCAGAATACCTGTAGCTATATCGATTATCATAATAACCATTGTCACGGTCTACTTTTCAATTCGGGGTGCAAGGGGCCTCCAATTTGAATATGACATGATGAAGCTTGAAGCTGAGGGTATCCCGGCAGCGGTTAACCAGGACAAACTGCTTGACAAGTTTGAGATGTCACCGGATTTTGCATTGGTTACCGTGTCCAGCCTTGAAGAAGGCCGTGAAAAAATTAAACAACTTAAAAAACTTGGCAACAAGACAGAACTTATCGGGCAGATTGACGGTATTACAGAATTCCTTCCGGCAGAGGAGCAGCAGCGTAACAATATTACATTGATAAAGACATTTCGTGAGCACATACAAAAAACACCGCTCCCACAAAATGTCGAACCGGAGGATATCCAGGGAATTCATGACGAGCTGGTTCGCTTTCACCAGAACATAGTTGAAATAGGCGAACTCTCAATTTCCTCAGACGGTGAAGACAATAAGATAATCAGAAAATGTGACGAGATTGTCGGCAGGAAAGATGAAGAAAGCACCATATTAAAACTGGCTACAAAAATCAGTAACGCAGAAAATGGTGCTGAGAAACTCGGCACCTTTCAGAAGATAATGGCCGGGGAACTGCAGGCCAATTTGCTGAAAAGCTCTTCAACAGACATCGTTACGCTGGATAATTTACCTGAAACCATTAAAGAACGTTACATCAGTAAAGATGGAAATTCATATTTAATTACTGTTTTTCCGAAGAATCATATATGGGAGGAGCGTAACCTGCGCCAGTTTCAGGCCAGGACTCAGAAAATATCTTCGAATATAACCGGCATGCCTATTATTGCTATTGGCTTTTTTGATCTTGTCGGCGAGCGGGGAAGACTGGCAATTATCTATGGTGCGATTGCTATTGTCTTATTTTTGCTTCTTGACTTCCGTTCATTGAAATACACCATGCTGGCTGTTATACCTTTAATAGTTGGTACCTGCTGGATGCTTGGCGGGATGGCACTGCTAAATATGAAACTCAACTATATGAACTTCATGGCGCTGCCGCTTATTCTTGGCATTGGTATTGATGACGGCGTGCATATTCTTCATAGATACCACCTCGAAGGGAGAGGGTCGGTGCCGCTGATATTGAAATATACCGGTCGGGCCATATTGCTGACATCACTCACCACTATGATAGGATTCGGTTCGATGGCTTTTGCAACTATGCGTGGTACTGCCAGTATGGGATTGGTACTGGTTCTGGGTGTCGGTTCATGTTTTTTAAGTTCGGCGATTGTGCTGCCGGCTTTGATTGCGATTTATGAAAAAATTACAAGTGGGAAAAAGGTAAAGTAGGAGTAATGGAATATTGGAGTATTGGTTTGGTGAAATATCGTCTCAGGTTTGAATGAACACTCTTAAAAATGTGGAACAAAATGGAACATGAAGAAAATCCGGTTGGATTAGGTCGAAATGAAGGAATTGTAGCATTACTCAGTTATCTCGGATTCTGCATAGTTACGATAATCGGTTTGCGGAAAAAGCCTCTTTTGCTCATCTCTTTTTTTATATTACTTGGACTATTTCATTCAATGTATGCAAAGAGACTCTGTTCTGTTTGCGAGAAGCTATGTCCGGTTAATCCAACCGGTAATTTCTGGAAGACCTGTTTTAAAAGTTAAATTTATTAAAAAAACTGTTGACAACAGTTCCAGAATGTATTATAATACTAGTGTACTATTGGACTAGTACAATCAAACAATAGGAGCGTCAATTGGCATTTAAATTCACATTAAGCAATTCAAGCGGGGTGCCCTATTACCGGCAGATTGTGAACCAGGTTATTTACGGTGTTGTCAACTCAATACTTGAACCGGGTGAACGGCTGCCCACAGTACGAGGGCTGGCGGTTGACCTGCAGGTAAACCTTAATACCATTGCCAAAGCTTACAGTGAGCTTGAACTTCGCGGTATTGTAAATACCCAGCAGGGAACCGGTACCTTTATTGCCGAAAGTAATAATGCTATCGACCCGGTTGAAAAGGAAAAAGGTCTGAATAGACTTTGTTGTACATTTCTGGATGAAATTGCCTCTCTTGGAATTAAAACTGGGGATGCATTTTCTGCTCTTAAAAAAAATGAAAAAGAACGTAAAAACCCTAAAAAAGGGAGCTAAAATATGGGGATAAAGACAAAAGAGTATCAGGAAAGAAGGGAGTTTAATCCTACTCTCTGGATGTTGAGGAAAAGACTTTTTGCTCTTCGCAGATACATTATTAATAAACTGTTCTTTTTAATCGGTATTGGAGCTTTTGCAGGACTTAAATTTTCAGGTGCTGCACCGCTTAGTACTGCAGTTTTGGTTGCTGCTTTATTTATACTACTCGGTATATCAATCAGAATAGCATTTGAGTGGGAGCGGGTACCGGTCCTTCGGCTTGGGCGTTTGCATAAAACAAGAGGTCCCGGAGTATTCTTTCTTATTCCATTTATAGATATTCCCTATGACTATGTGGACTGCCGTACTACGGTCACTGATTTTACTGCAGAGAAAGTCCTCACCAAAGACGCCGTTCCCATTTATGTTGATGCAATAATATTCTGGATGATATGGGACGCGGCAAAAGCCAAGTTAGAGGTTGAGAATTATCAGAATGCGGTTCCGTTAAGCGCTAAGACCGCTTTGAGAGATATAATTGGAAAAACAACCCTGGCGCGGCTGCTTACTGACCGTGATTCAATTGGGGAGAAATTGCAGAAAATTCTGGATGCTAAAACCAACTCGTGGGGTATTACCTCGCTCTCGGTAGAAATAAAGGATATCGTGGTTCCGAAGGAACTGGAGGATGCAATAAGTAAGGAAGCTCAGGCAGAGCGGGAAAAGAACGCGAGGGTGATATTAGGATCAGCGGAGATTGAGCTATCAAAAAAATATGCGGAGGCTTCGGAAAATTATAAAGGAAATGAAGAGGCGATGATGCTGAGATCGTTGAATTTGTTATTGGATGCCGTTAAGAATAAAGGATCGATGATTCTGGTGCCGTCTGAAACGCCCCATCTGATGAATAAAGCGGTGTCTGCGGCGTTAGCTAAAAAGATAAGCAGTACAAACATAACAGGTGAAAATGAAAGTATTTAAAAATGTTAGATTTTTGTAATAAAAATAATATGATGCTGATAAGTCTTCAATTTTGTTGTAACCCAGCAATGACCAACGATTGGTCGGTGACCGACGGTCGGTTTGCTGGAGGACCTGAATTTAGTAAATAACAACACTTTCAAGGAGTCTTTTATGACAATACTTGAATTAAAAGAGGTAAAAAAGGAATACCGGAAGGGTGAACAGAAGGTTCATGCTCTTCGGGGGGTTAACCTGACCATAGACAAGGGTGAATTTCTTTCGATTATAGGCCCGTCCGGCAGTGGCAAGACAACACTGCTTAATATTGTCGGCTGTCTGGACACTCCTACGACCGGCACCGTTGAATATAACGCACGGCAACTAGCCCACTTGAAAGAGAAAGAGCTCTCACGGTATCGAAAAGAAAATATTGGCTTCATCTTCCAGTCCTTCAATCTTATTCCCGTTCTATCGGTACAGGAGAATGTCGAACTCCCAATGGTCATTGAGAAAAAATGGAGTAAAAAGGAGATGGCAGACAGAACCATGGAAATTCTGAAAGCAGTAGGTATAGAATCAATGGCCGATCGTCTGCCGCGGGAAATCTCCGGGGGGCAGGAACAGCGGGTTGCCATTGCCCGAGCCCTGGTAAAAAATCCTCTGGTAGTTCTTGCCGACGAACCAACAGCAAATCTCGATTCGGCAACCGCTGAAGATATTATTGCACTGATGCAGAAGATCAATGAGGAACGTCAAACGACCTTTGTGTTCTCCACACATGATCCTCTTATGCAGAAACATGCCAAACGGGTTGTGGTTTTAAAGGATGGCACGGTTGCATCGGATGAAAGGAGTTAGCAATGAAAATGCTTATAGCAATTGCCTTTCGCAATTTAATGCGGCATAAACGAAGAACAATCCTGACCGGCATCATCATCTCAGTCGGCTTGTGGCTGTATATCTTCATGGATTCTGTCATGGCAGGCCTTGATCGCGGATCCATAGACAACATGATCAACCTGACAACATCCGCAGTAAAAATTCATACCGGTAAATATGATGAAGAAAAAGAATCTTTTCCTCTGAAATATGGTTTAAAGAATGTTGACAAACTAACACAGTGGATTAAAAAAGACAATCGGGTATCCGCAGTTGCCCCGCGAACACAATTTATTGGTGAGCTGTCCAATTATGAAGAATCAATTCCAGTCATTGGTTCGGTCGTTGACCCGGTAAGCGACAAGGAGGTCTTTACCTTGACAGAGTACCTTGATGGAAACTACTTCTCTTCCGAATCGACAAGGGAAATCATTCTGGGAAAGGAGCTCGCCAAAGATCTCAATGTATCTCAGGGTGATTTTATTACCTTATATGCACTTACCAAATATGAGAGCCGTAACGCAGATGATTTTAAAATTGTCGGCACATTTAACACCACCGATCCCAATCTGAATAAAAGCGGGGTATTTATCTCCTTTAAAGCAGCGAATCAATTTCTCGATCTGGAAAACACGGTAACCGAGATAAATGTTCAATTAAAGCGTCGTATCAATTTTGACGATCTGCTCACCGATATGAAAGAGGTTCGGGCGACTATCACGTCACAGTATCCCCACCTTGCGACCTATACCTTTGCAGAACTTGGAGCCGGAATTCTGGAACTGGTACGGCAGAAGAAAATATGGGGAGTATTTATGACCCTGGTCCTTCTCCTGATTGCAGCTGTCGGTATTGTGAACTCGGTATTAATGAGTGTATACGAGCGAATCAGAGAAGTTGGTGTACTCCGTGCAATGGGTTTTGAGGGAAGCGAGATTATGAAGATGTTCATGTTTGAAGGGGCCATGATCGGCTTTCTGGGTAGCCTGGTGGGAATTTTACTTGGAATCGCTACTGTTATAGTTCTTACAACCTACGGATACCCGCTGGAAAAAATTTACGGCGATATGTATGTCGACACATCGGGATTTCCCATGTGGGGTACCATCTATGGCGAATGGAACATTCCCCTTATCATCGGCTCATTTCTCTTTGGTCTAATAACCTCAATTCTGGCTAGTATTCCTCCGGCAAAAAAGGCTGCACAAATGGAGGTAACCCAGGCAATACGGTTTATATAGGAGGTATCATATAATGTATTTACTAAAAATGGCATTCAGAAATATCAATCGAAATCGCCGCCGCTCCATCCTTGCTTTTACCTCTGTGGCCCTGTCAATTATGTTTATTACCTTTTTCAGAGGATTCGCCGGTGGCATGTTAAAGTCGATTGTAAAAAACTCAACAAAAAACGAGACCGGCCATATTCGAATCACCACAAAGGAATTTCATGAAAAATCCCGGTTTGTTCCTGTCTCGGAAAACATTCCTGAACCGGAAAAAATCATAGCACAAATTAAGAATGATGCTGATATACAGAAAGAACTTTCAATTATTACCGAAAGAATAAATTTTGGTGTTCTGCTCAGTAATGAGGGTAACAATAAGAATGCAATGGCTCTGGCCGGTGATCCTGAAATAGAGAAGGACCTCCTGCTTCTCCAAAAATCGATTCTTCCCGGAGGAAGATATATCCGGAATGAACGGGAAACTATCCTGGGCTCACAAATAGCAGAAGCCCTCAATTTAAACATTGGAGACGTTCTTAAAGTAATGACACAAGGAGCAGATTACGCCCTGCACCTTCGCAAATTCACCGTTGTTGGTATATTCGAAACCGGGCTTAATATACTTGACAGCCGCTTTTTTCAGATCCCCTTGAATGATGCAAAAAAGCTGTTACGTACAGGCAATGCAACACAGCAGATAATAATAATGCTTAAAGACTATAAAAAATCAGAAGCAATAGCCGAAAAATTACGTACCCTTATTAATAATAAAGACCTTGCTGTGGTATCGTGGACTGAGCAGGGACAATGGGCAAACATGGTAGAAATGGCATCGATTATTTATAATTATGTCTACTTTTTTATCGCTTTTCTGGGTGCCTTTATCATTACCAATATAATGATGATGGTGGTACTGGAAAGAAAAAAGGAGATCGGTATTATAAAATCTATGGGCATCTCGAAGTTGGAAGTAATGATACTCTTTCTCTTTGAAGGGATGATCCTTGGATTTATTGGAAGCACAGTCGGTATAACACTGGGTATGATCATCAACATTTACTTTGCCATTAAAGGATTTGACATGACAAAAATGATGGGTTCTTTCAATTTTCCCATTGATCCGGTTCTTTACTTTGATATCAGCCCGGCAAGTCTGCTGAACGTTCTCTTTATAGGTATAATTGTTTCGGCCCTGGTATCAATGCTCCCGTCATGGCGGGCGGCTAGAATGAATGTTGTTGACTCTTTGAAGTCGGTTTAAATAATGCCACTAAGGCACGAAGACACTAATAAAAGAAGCACCCCTTACGGAGGTAAACAATGAAAAAAATAATAACACCAGCACTAATCATCCTGTTGTACACTGTCACACAAGTCCTCGCCCTCACAGGTGAAGATATCCTTGCTAAAATGGACCAACATAGAGACTATAAAACTATAACCTACACCGGTATTATGAGTATTCATGTAAAAGATAAAGTCCGAATAAAAAACCTGCAGACCGAGGCTCTTGGTGGCGATGAGACAAAAGCTCTTGTTGAATTTACCAATCCTGAAGATGAAGGAACCAAGTTTTTAATGCTGGCTAAAAACCTCTGGATCTATTTCCCGGAAGAGGAGGATGTGGTCAAGATATCGGGGCACATGCTCAAAGAAGGCATGATGGGCAGTGATGTCTCATACGAAGATGCGCTTGAGTCCGATGCCCTTTCTGAGAAATATAAGATTACTTTAACCGGCGAAGAAAAATTCAACGACCGCATATGCTTTGTCATAGTCCTTGATGCAAAAGTAAAGAAAGTCCCTTATTATAAACGAAAAATGTGGGTCGACAAAGAGACCTTTGTCGCGCTTAAGGAAGAAATGTATGCAAAGAGCGGTAAGCTGCTCAAGGTGAGTAATGTTCTTGAGACAAAAGAGATTGGCGGAAGAAATTTTGCTGTAAAAGTTGAAATGGTAAATAAGTTAAGAAAAAATAGTAAAACCGTTTTTGAAATTACAGATGTTGTTTTTGACAAGCCAATGGATGAGTCAAAGTTTAGTATGAGGTATTTGAGGAGGTAATAATATACACCTCCTAATAAACGCTTTAGTGTAAGCATCGTTTTCATCCTCGTCCTCGTCCTCCTCATCCTCGTCCATCGTCCTCGAAAAAAGAACCGAAAGAAGAGCCGAGGACGAGGACGAGAAGGAAGGACGAGGACGATTTGCCTTGATAAAGATGAACTGTATTATGAAAATATTACTAGTAACCATGCCATTATATATATGCCTTTTCTACGCCATAACCACTAACGCAGAACAGAAATCCGGTATTAGATTTCGTGGTTCCATGTACACCGACCTTGGCCTGCTACACACTTTACACAGCAGCAGTGAGGACGAAGCAGAATTCGCCGGAATGAGTGTTCTTTCACTTAATCTGAAAAACACCAACCGCACTTACGGTAAAGTTGAAGGCCTGTTTGATGTCATCATCCCTTACGGGATTATGATCGAAAGATATATTCCAGATATATCTGATTCTATTGACGCTGACTCATCTCTGCTTGATTTATATAAACTTTTCTCTTTTGGCAACGCACCGGTGCTACTTGATCTACGTAAACTCTACCTCTCGATGTATCTACCCTTTGCTGACATTACTATCGGACGTCAAATCATCAACTTCGGAAAAGGATTCGTCTTCTCCCCTATTGATGTTTTTTCATCAGTTGAACTGTACGATATTAATTTCAAGCGAAGAGGTACAGATATCGTAAATATCCGCGTTCCCTTCTCTGACCTTGCAGGCCTTGACCTTACCGCAGAATTACCCTTTATTGATGAACACTTTGCAACTGCGGCAAAACTCTTTGCCACCCTCTTTGACTTTGATTTCAGTCTCATTGGGATGTATAGATATGCCGGCACCAATGAAGAGCTTGACAATGAAGCTGTTGTCGGCCTGACCTTCAAAGGAGATGTGGAAATAGGGCTCTATGGAGAAACTGTCGTTCATTTCATCCCGGATTCAGATGATTTCTTCTTTGAAGGTATGTTAGGTGCTGATTACTCGATAAAGGATAAATGGTACTTTATGGCCGAATACCTTTATAAGCAGTATAACTGGAGCAACAGCATCTGGGGAGAACATAACCTGTTCGGGTCCATCCGATATAACATTAATGACATTATGAATATTTCAGGAAATGTTATTTATGATTTTGAGCGTGAATCAACGTTAGGTATCCTGCAGTGGTATTATAACATTCTCCAGAATGTCAATACGGTTGTATACATACAGGGCACCGATAATTCTTTTGGTCAATATCTCATGTATGCGTTGCGTGCTGAGGTAAAATTTTAAGAATAAAGAGAGGATTGCCACAAAGACACCAAGGCACTGGCCGGGAAGATTAAAGAGCTGGCAGAAAAGCCGGAAAAGGTCGGCGTCTATCAGAGCATTATGGCAAAGGTTCTAAAAGAGAAACTGATTGCAATGGCGTCAACCGATATCGTGACTTTTGATAATCTGCCCGAAGATATCAGAAAGCGCTATGTCAATCCCAGGAATGATGACCTGCTAATAAATGTTTACCCCAAGGGCTACATATGGAATTATTAGAAGAGGTTAGTCGTATACTTATGGCATATAGAAATAAAGTCTTAAATTCTGACAACTGATTTCTGACTTCTGACAACTTTAACAAAGGAGTAACGATGTTACATAAAGCCATTATTATTATAGTATTGAGTTCGTTGCATCTATTTGCTATCACTATTGACGAAATCCTCGACAAAATGGAAGAGAATGAAAACCCGAATTCATCCCGGGCTGAAATGACACAAATAGTCTATAAGGCAAACGGTCAGGAAAACCTGTCAAAATTGATGAGTTATGGTATTGACAATGGTGATAAGGGCCTCATGGAATATATTTCACCTGCCCGTATTAAAGGGATGAAAATCCTTATGCTCAATGATGGTGATGACATCTGGTTCTATTCGCCCCGCACGGCACGGATCAGGAAAATTGCCAGCGGTCAGAAGAGTCAGTCGGTGAATAACTCGGATTTTTCCTATGAGGACATGTCTACCAAGGATCGGCGGGAAGATTATAACTGTAAACTTGTGGGGGAGGAAAAAAAGAATGATGTTGTATGTTTTAAAATCGGGATGACACCTAAAAATAAAGAGGGTAGTTATTCTAAAACCATTGTATGGGTTGACAAAGATAAATTCGTGGCCCTTGAAGCCCACATGTTCGATGAGGATGGTGAGTTATGGAAAAAATTATTTATTCATGATATCGAAAAAGTAGGAAAATACTGGTCAATGAAAAGTATCGAAATGAAAAATCTTCTCAAAGGAAGCCGGACGGTTATGAAGATGGATAAAATCGAGTATGATGTTAAACTTGACCCGAATATGTTTTCGGAGAGGTATTTGAGAAAGTAGGAATAGCACACTGATAATACGAATTCGAAAAAATGTCTACCAATAGATTGATGCTATAATAGTCATGGTGAGCGTAGTCGAACCATCTACTAAATTTTCACTGTAAATATGGAATTATCCCTCGACTTCGCTCGGGATGACATATTTATAGTCCTCAAGAGATAAAAGCGAATAACAACATGAGGAGAAAGATATGAAAAACCTAGCGCTGCTATTAACCATAGTAACAATTACCTTTTCAAGTGGCCTGGGAAATCTTGAATTCGGCGGCTACCTGGAAAACAAAACCTCGCTGATGATTGCTGAAGAAGAGCTTTTTTCTGATGTCGCAACACTTCGATTGGAAGGAAGTTGGAAATTTGGTGAACGAGGTGGTATTGAGACACATATACTGTTTTCTTCCGCGTTACAGCCACTTGACCCTTTGGTGGCATATAAAGAAAACTCAAAAATGCAGGCAATTATGGGACAGTTAATGACCGTGATTCTTCCTCCTGATTTATTAGATGAGCTATCGGAAATACCCGTATCTGTTGATGAGGACCAGATTAATACCCTCATGAAATATCTCCCCTATTCCACCTTATATCCACGGGATAAATTTATACTTGACCGTGCCTTGATAAAACTCTATTTCAAACCGTTTGACCTGTTTCTGGGAAAACAGACCATAGCCTGGGGTACCGGGTATGCCTTTAACCCAACGGATATCTGGAACAGAAAAAGCCCGCTCGATCCCAATGCGCCAAAAGCAGGTGTAAACGCATTCCGCATGGAAATTCCTTTTGGGTCAGTAAGCGGTTTATCACTGGTCGCGGCGCCCGGTGCTGATTTCGAACACTCAAGCGGTGGTTTGCGATTAAAATGGAATATCGGGGGATTTGACCTCTCAGTGTCGGGTATGCGGGTGGTTAATACCGATCTGAAATTGATTAATCAGATACTGCCGGAGATAAATCCCGAGGACACTGTTGGCGATGAATATATGACAATGCTTTATGAGACAATAAGTGCTATATCAGACAGAAAAATTATAGCCGGGATTGATTTAGCCGGCCAGATTGGTGATGTCGGTGTCTGGGCTGAGGCTGCGGTTATCAATCCTGTATACGCTGATATGAAATATTCCGATTTTGACTCTATCTATGCACAGGTTGACGCCGGGCTGGATTATTCCTTTGGTAACGGGCTTTACCTGATGCTCGAATACTACTATAACGGCCTTGGACAATTTAAATCAGAGAATTATTCCTACAGGGATTTTATCTATATGTTCAGCGGGGAAATAGCGGGATTCGGGCAGAATTATCTCTTCTCGGGTTTCCGAAAAGATTTTCTGGACTACTTTGCCTTTTCTCTGTTTGGCCTGGGAAACCTGAATGACCAGTCCGCCATGCTGCTGCCGGGAATCGACTATGACTTTCACGATAATATTACCGTAAAGCTCAGCGGGCAGATCGGTATCGGTGAAAAAGAAAAGACTGAATACGGCAGCATACACAGTAGTGTGCTGTTTACAGTAACCGGATATTTTTAACCCATTACATGTCTCTCCAGAACTCTGGACATACACCGTTTTGTAATTGCGGGTTTATGAAGTGTTATTTTGATTTGTGACAAGTTTCTAAAGGTTTTTTGCAAATTTTCTACCGTATCGCATATATATAATATGTACCTACACGCGCGCGTGCGAGACCAGCAACGGTGTTGGATAGGTGATATTGTGTTTTTCGACTAAAAATGGCACTATGTCCAGAGGTCTGCTCTCAGCCTGGAATGGCTTTTTCTGCATTTTCATGAAACGTTGCAAAGGAATAAGGTAATAAGGTAGGATTTTTGGGAGTGTCAATTGGTTACTAAGGTGTTAAAATGCAAAAATAAGGTTTAAAAAATACGTGATGGTATTAACAAGAGATTGTACTGAATGTGATTTTTAACCAATTACTGGAGTTGACAGTTAAGCATAGCAGGGAGCATACTGCAACTCAGTAGAATCGTTATTCCATTATGTTAAATAGAAGATGCTGACTCCCCATCTTTTCTCCGGAGATTTTAAGAATGTATCGTCCGGTTCCAAAGGATTTGCTGTTCAATGGAATAGAATGAGCTCCTTCTGCAAACAAACCCGCCTGGTTGCTCCAGAGCATCCGTCCATGCATAGAGTATATCTGAACCAGTATGTTTTGCGGGGCAGCACAATTAATCGTGGCGTATAAACTGCCTCTGTGGTGTATTATTTCAGCCCTGTTTTGGTGAAAGTTCTTTTTATATTCCAGTATAATATCGTTCCCCTGAATAGAATAAACGCTGATGCCGCCGTAACCTCCGATCCAAGCCCTGTCTTCATTGTCAAATGCAATGGCATAAATGCGGGACGAGACTAATTCATTGCCCGGTTCAATATTGCTGAACACACCGTCTTTATAAATGGAAACACCTTTCATGGTACCGATCCATATAGAGCTGTCTTTGTGAGGCGTTATTTCATTGATATAATTATTCACCAGTCCCTGTGGTTCACGATAGGTTTTCCATTGCATTCCATCGTACGACATCAATCCGCCTGAAGTACCGACCCAGAGTATACCGTTTTTATCAATGCCAAGCGCATGTACAAATCCTTCACAAAGGACATCATCCGCAGTATAGGTTACGATGGAGTCACCGTTATAATAATTGAGTCCGTCCGCTGTCCCGATCCAGTACCCGTTGTTACTGTCCACACATAATGCAAAAGTGCAGTTGCAGGTGAGGCCGTCCTTCTCGGTTATTGTTTCCCATGAACCGTTTTTATACAGACTCATACCGGCGAATGTTCCCATGCACACAACATTGGTACAGTCAACTGCCAGGGCGCATATATCATTGCTGGCAAGGCCGCTGTTTTCCGCGGTATACGTATGCCATCCTGAGCTGTCAACAGCAGTGATCCCTTCATACAGAGAGCCTGCCCATAAAACACCTTCGCGGTCACGGGTGATATTCTGAATATTAAGGCCGACATATCCTTCGTAACGAGTATAATCCTGCCACCGGCCGGCGCTGAAGGTGCTGAGTCCATTATAACAGCCAACATTCAGGGTGCCATTCTTATCCGTGTAAATATCCGTAATATCTTCATCAAGCTGACAGACTACAATTTTTTTACGTTCGAATTCATTCTCTTTTTGAACAAAAAGGTCATATTCGCCGGTGCCGATAAATAGTTGTGATCCATAAGCAAGGCAGGTAATCAATTTTGGAAGCGGTTTTAAAGGGGAGACCGGAGTAAAGGTGGCGGCGTCAGTGGTAACGCAGAGTCCACTGTCAGTGGCAAACCATAGTGTGTCATTATTGGTTTCCATTATTGAAAGTATTCTCTTTGAGGGTAAACCATTTTCGATGGTACTATTATTCCAGCCCCCGTTCTCCATGTAGTACGCACCTTCCCTGTCCATTGCAAGCCAGAGGCGGCCTTTGCTATCAGATAAAAGGCAGTTAATTGAGTGGTCAAGCAGCGATTCGGAGTACATTACCGTATCCCACTGCATATCGCCATAACAGAAAAGGAGTCCCATTTTTGAACCGGCCCAGAGCACGGAATCAGTACCCATGCAGAATGTTGTTATATGATCCTCAATAAAAGGGTCGAAAAGTGTTTCAATGGTTATGGTATCCGGTTTAACGCGGTAAATATAGTTGTCTTTTGTTCCTGCAAGTAAATTTCCTTCCAGGTCAATAGAGAGCGCAGTCGGGATTCTACCCTCCGCAAGCTCAAATGGCTCAAATTGCAGGCCATTTATCTGCCGGTACAGCCCTTCTCCGGTAGCAACCCAGTATCTCGCTGAACCATCACAGGCAAAATCTACTATATCACATTCAGGAAGTCCCGATTCCTGTGGAAGTAACTGCACGGTTGTACAATCATTTTGAAGAATAGCGGCGCCCTTATTCGTGCCGATAAAGAGGGTGTCATTGTTGACAAAGAGAGTGCGTACTTTATTGCGGGCCACTAACGAGAAAAGGAAATCGTTATCGGCAATGACAACACTGCATAGTCCCGCCAACAATACTATGAAATATCGGAATAATATCATCATTACGGGCCTATTTTGCAATATATTTCAAGTTCCATGTTCTTCCC
>CBDVBE010000117.1:0-15909 GCA_965372145.1 uncultured bacterium
TGTTGCCACCGGGGTAAAAGATATCTCCAAAAATGAAACGCCGCTGCAATTTACCCTGTTCTGTCATTCCACAAATAATACAATCACGCTAATGTTTAACAATAGAGCAGGCTACCGATCCGGGACAGTTTCTTTATATGATATGCAGGGTAAATTAGTCGCAAAAAGGGCGGTTCCCTCACGGAAACATTCCTTTGTCTGGAAAGTCAACGAGAATCGAAAGTCCTCTTTTTCCAAAGGGATGTACCTGCTCAAAGCAGAGTGTGTTGACATAGACGGGAATACCCGGTCTACCGAGTCAAAATTGGTTTTCAGATAGACGGTTTCCTGTTGAAATAAGCATTTTATGCTGTTTTTGTATATGATGCCGTATATATGTGTTATATTTATAAATACATTACCACAAACACTCATTTTTCTTATATTAAAAAAATTTACTAGAGGATATACGTATGTCCATAAGACATCATAATGCTATCCTGTCCATAATTAGTGTCTGTCAGGGAACGTCATTCCCGCATGTTTTTGGCGGGAATCCATGCCTTAAAACATCAAAAAAGTTGGATTCCGGCCAGAAGAATGCCGGAATTACATTAAAAGACATAATTTTCGGACAGACGCTAATTAGTGTGATAATAATTTGTCTGAATTTTCCGGCATACGCTCAAATTTCTGATACCGTATATGAGGATTCCCTTTGTGAATATACCTGGAATAGTGATATCAATGAATGTCCCGATGTACTTGATTGCATTCACCCATTGGATTGGAATGATACAGTTATCCTGGTGCAGAAAAATATAACGCATATTTCGAAACACGGATTCAAACTTTGTGTGTCGGATCTTAATCTTGTAGAGCCTGCAGAGATCATTTATATAATGGATCTCTCGAGCAGTATGAATCCCGCATCCGATCCGAATCCAGGCGATCCATATAAAAAACGGCCTGACGCGTTACAAGCAGGATTTAGTTTTCAGATCGATTCCGCGTGTAATTCTCTTGCCGGGTACATAGGCTTCCACCAAGAGCTTCAGAGTGATCAACTGTTACCGCTGGTTAAAGTTAATACCGCGGCCGGGATAAATGCCCTTAACCAGATGGTGCAGGTATTACAGACATGGGTGGATGATCATGAAGATGACGATTTTGGATTCAGTACCAATTACCGGAATGCGATTCAGAAAGCCCTGGAGTATTTTTGCGTTTCGGGAGTACCGAAGGGTAATACCCAGGCGATTGTATTTGTTTCCGATGGAGAGCCCTATCCAAGTATTGAGGAAGCCGGGGCGACTGCGGGACAGATCGATACCCTGATAGCTAACGGTATACCGATTCATGGTGTCTTTCTGAGTAACAATAACTCCCCCAACACGCACCTGGCAGATATTGCTCAACAGACAAATGGAAGTATAACCCATGTTCCACCCACCAATACCGATACACTTGCAAAAGTGGTTAAAAACATCATCAGCAGTTTAATAGACCCATTTAAACCCACGGGTTTGTCAATTTCCAACCTGGCAACAGGGAGCACAGCTAAAGCAGTTAATTTTGACGAGATAAATGACAGCATCTGGTCGGCAGAGATGAATAAAACGGTTGCGCTTAAGCCTGACCTTAATGAGATCATGGTCACCATGCAACTGCAATCGGTAAGCGGGATTGATACAACGCTGTCATTTAGATTTTATATTGACGTGGGGGGAGACCCTGGCTTTACTTCGGAGTGTTATAATTGCTGGTACCGGACGCAGTTGAAAGTACTGGTCAATAATGTTGAGGTTGACACACTGACAGGACAAAATGATACGTATACGGTTCAGTTGGAATATTATGGTATTGACACATTGGGCCAGGTTGATGTTGTGGCTAAAACAACCCAGAAGGGAGACTATGAGGTAATTACTATTACCGACTGGACCTATGACGGTGAAAAATTTATTTATTCAAAAACAGTACCCTTTGCAGTATTAAATCCTTCACAAAATGCAACAAGCGACAATGGTACGACGGAATCCGGGTACAACGACCTGGTGACTCTTGCATGGCAGCATCCTGAAGAGGTTATGGATACCGCCTACACTGAAGTGGTTGTCAGCACCCCGCCGAACAGAATGGAAATCCATAGTACGCCGGGTCAGCCGACCGCTGCGACAAAATATGCCACCTCACCCGCTGTTGATACGATACCTGCCGGTATAATAATAGAGTTCTATGCAAAAATATTTACAAAGACTACCTGGCTTGATGATTATGAGAATAATCCTGTTTTGTCAAAGTTGATACGCTGGGATATTGTGGATGCTGCAACCGGTCTGCCTGATCCCTCAATTGGTACACTGGCAGCGGATACTAATTCTCACAACTCTTTCCTTACGGTAAAAGCGTATCATACCATGGATATCTCCGCATATCTGGACGTATCCGGCATCGGTACCGTTAAAGAAACGATCAGGTTCTATATCAAGCCGGGTGCGGCGAAAATAGTGGTTATAGAAAATACCAATGATATAAATCAGACACAGGATTTGAATAATCCCTGCCACTGGACCCCGATTGAGATATTTGGAAACCAGACGGATATCACCGCCTATGCCATTCTCAGGGATTCTCGGGGAAACTGGGTAGGGCCGGCTGTGCAGGCGTTATGGTCAGTTGATGACCAGACAGTGGTAACGGTTGATCCGGGCCCGGATGACGAAGGGGTTGTTCATAAAGCAACATCACCGAGTGGGCAGACTCTCATTCACGCTGCCCAGAACGCTATGGATGATACTGCGATAGTTATAACCCATAGTTATGATATCGATGCGATACGGCTTGTCCGAATACTTAACGGTGATACTGCTGATATTAGTGATCTGGTAATGAACTCCAATCAGGATACTACGCTGCATGTCATTGGCCGCAGGACTGATTTCCAGACATGGATTCTGTTAAGCGCATCATGGGGGATTGAGCCGCTTGCCACCGAGCAGAATCCACCGGCTGCTGCAGCACACTGGTTCTTTTCTCCTTCACGTCCGGAAACAGGGATTATATATGCCGATTTTAGTGGAAACTCTGATACGGTAAGCTACCGGTTTACTGCCGGTTCGCCTGTTCAGGTCTCCTTTGATATTATAACTCCTGACTCCCTGTTTATTGCGGGGGACTATATACAGGGTGTAGTGAGATTGTTGAATGAAGATGGACTGGTACCTGGTATCTGGAAATATGAAGATGCAACGAAAGCAGTATATACGGATGTACTGAGCGATGGTGCCGACGATCCGGTAAATCCGATTTACCCGCATTGGGAGCCATTTTGTCGGACCTCACAGGATTCAGCGGTTTTTATGAATAAGGTGTTGAGTATCAGCCAGTGGATCACCAATGGTTTGGATACGGTTGGCTTTGTTCTCTACTATGCTCCGGTTGACGAAAGCCCTCATCAGTTCACTGTAAAACTTGGAGATCTATCTGCAACGACAAACCCGTTTATCCTGAAACCGGGTACACTGGATACCATTGTTGTTACACCGGACACACTTCCCGAAATAACCCCTCAGGATCCGTCATTTATTATTGTTGCAAGAGGCTATGATGGATTCGGTAATAAAAGGCCGAATGAAATCTACACCTGGAATAATGACCAAACACTTGTCGATTTTAATATTAATGCACAATCTTCTCAGATATTTATCGATCCTTCGAATGCAACAAAAACACAGCAGGGATACATCCATGTAACCGGAATCAGCAATCCAAGCGTGGTTAATAAGGTCTTTCTGAAGGTCAGGGGTGCGTTACCCTTTTTACTGAGAGCGTTAACCAGGGACTACACCGGCAACGGCTATCTGGATGTCATTGAGCTGTATTATAACAAACCCGTGACCTTACCACCGAATTATGACCCAAGCTATATAATTGTTCAGAAGAGTTTGCAGGGAAATGTCTACTTCAAAGTTGACGATTTCACCGTTGCTCCTCTTGGTGACGGTAAGAAACTACTGGTACATTTGAATGAAGAAAATAAGTCAATCAGTAATGGCGATGCGCCGGAAACCGGTTGGACTCCGTATTTGACTATTGATGATTGTGATAGTATAAAAATTATAGACAGGGTGAAATGTGCTGATGGTGCCGGTCCCGTGATATGGCAGGCTGGATATGCCTCGGATATTACAAAAGATGAGATTATAGTGATCCTGAGTGAGCATTTTTATAACTATAACGGCTCACCGTTCCTGAATGCAGGTCCGCGACCTGATGGTGTGTTTAACACGTGGGTATTTGCTAATAACACCTTTAGTGGGATTGATTCCATTCTTTCAGGAGTTGTTCAATTTCAAAAACAGCAGGGGAGATGGGCCACATTTAACATGACGAACGGACAAATCCTTACCCCCAATCATTATTTGAACGTGGATCATATAGATGGATTTGTTGCTGATAAAGAAGGAAATCTTCCAAATGTAAACAACCAGAAAGTTCGCATAACGAATAATGTTGAAATCAAGTACATACCCGAAACCGTCACATCACTGATTGCCGGAATAAGTGCGGTACCTAATCCGGCAGATAAACAGGGAAGTGTATTATTCGCTATTGATGTAAAAAAACATCATGACGGGCTGTTGTGCATATATGATGCTGCCGGTAATGTCATTGATGAAATAAAAGTGCCGTCCGGTAGTAATTCACTAACATGGGATTTACGAAATAGGAATAGAAAAAAAGTATCATCCGGTTCCTACCTGGTAGTTTTTCGGTATACGGAGAACGATACGGGGATGTTACGTCTGTTAAAACTGGTGTTGGGCGTAAAGGAACAATAAAAAGCACAAATTGCCTGAAATAATAAAAATCACTATATGTGATTCTCATCACTGACCCTTCGCATTTCTAATACTATTTTAATAATTAAAAGAGCCATCATTTATATTTTTCTAAATCACAGGAGCGTGAGAAGTTTAATGGTATTTAGTAAGAAGTTTCATACACATACATTTCTATTCCTTCTATTTGCTGCAATACAGCTTTACAGCAATTCTATTGAAGAACTGCGCTATCAGTCTTCGATATTTAACAGTATCGATATAGTGGCGGATGTTCAATATGGCAGGAATTGCGCTGTAACAGGGGACACTGTAGAACTTTACCTTGATTGTTATCAACCGACCCATGATTATCTGACCAAACGTCCCCTGGTTATCCTGCTCCATGGCGGCGGCTTTCATGATGGTGAAAAAGAGGATCCCAAGATTATCGCAATCTGCCGGTATCTTACCGCACGGGGATATGTCACCGCATCAGTAGGATATCGAACAGGTATTCCAAAAATGCGGAAGCGATATTTCGGCGCTGCGGTTCTGCGGGGTATTGAAGATACACAGACTGCAATCGATTTTTTTAAATTACATAGCGGTTATTTTGGTATTGATACAACAAAGATATTCCTCGGTGGTATATCTGCCGGCGCGGTAATAGCGCTTCATTATGCTTTCTGGGATTGCGAGGATGTCTTTCCCTATGTAGACAGCACTGATGCGATGTATTCTGTGTTGAAAAGAAAATCAAAGGAGAGTGCGTCAACAGTAAAAGGCATTATTAATTGCTGGGGAGCTGTTTTTGATTCTTCCTTCATTGAAAATAATAATACCCCTGTTCTCAGTTTTCACGGAACAAGAGACAGGCTTGCACCGTTTAACAAAGGACGTCCCTTCTATATTCCATGGCTGCCTAAGGTTTACGGCAGTTCAGTTATCCATCGTGTTTCATTGCGCGCGCAGCATTTTTCGATATTAAAATCATATAAAGGGATGCGGCATGGCCATGACGAGAAATCGGTATATATGGATACGACCCTTACCATCATCCAGAATTTCTTGACCTGCCTTACCATGGAACAATGCGATAATATGACTATACTCTGGCGGTTGAATACTACCGAAGAATACCTGTTAATACAGCCTGAATTATGGTACTCTCCTTTAATGCAGGTGCCGGAGATCGCTTTACAGGAAGATATAAATGAATTGCCCGTATTAAAACTTCCTGACATGGAAAACCCTGCCACTTTTTAATCGCCTCTCCCAAGTAAATCTGCCACTTATTTTTTGGGAAACATTAAATCAGGAAACATAGTGCCCGCATATACGGTAAGCAACTCAAGAAAATAATTTCAATGATCATGACAATTCTTGTAAGCTAATGTATAATCTGCTCATAGAGGTTGTTTTTAAAAACACTGGATTTATATTAATAACGCAGGTTGCTTTTTATGGAGAGGGGGGAAGAATAAAGGGAATAACGGTTATTTCCTCGAGGTTCTTTTATACCCTCCTGCACGTGTTTTTCTTGATGTAACGTTACTATGCATACTATTTCTCTTCGATTCAGAATTATCCTTATTCTCTGGATAGGTATCTTTACCGGATACGTACCACGATATACCTCAGATGAAATACGGTTCTGTATAAATCAATCTAAGTCAGCCGTCTCACTCGATGAACTGGGATACCGCCTCATCTATAATGAAACATATCGGGAGACGATTCAGCTCATTGAAGGCAATACACATGGAGTGTCGGTCCCGGTCGGCCTGAGAGGAAGAAAAGGGGATGAGGTTGGACGATTATGGACAAAACAGGTATCACTGGTTCGCAAGAAGCGAAAAGGGCCGGCAACAGTAGTCATTGAGAACCGTGCATGGAGTGTGACGCGTTGCCGGCAGCGGTTGGGCACGAATCCAAAGGATGGTGATGCTCGTGTGGTGATAGGATGTATGCATCTGCTTAACGCAGAATATGATCAGGCTCTTCAGTATCTTAAGAACATCGATTCGTTAATGTACAACTCATTTGTAGAACGGGATATTATAGAATTCCGGGGTATGGCATTCTATCAGTTAAGCCGTAATGCAAAAAAGAAAAGGGATTCAGAGGCATACATTCACTTTTTAGAAGGGGAGCAGAAGGAATATCTCTATGCTCTTCGGGAGAAAATTGATACTGATTATTTCCGGTATTTGTATGCACTCACGTTTATTGATTTAGGATTGTTCCTTGAGAAACTGGCATCGAAAGGTGAGCACATTTTGGTGAAACTTCCCCGTTCAAATTCCATTCAGGTCGCGAAGGATGCTTACGCAAACGCCCTGGATATCCTTGAGGGATATAGCCGGCCGGATAAGAAGATCCATGAACGGCGTGCCATGTTATATATGAAACTGGGCGAGGAACAGAAGGCTGGTGAAGAACGTGAACTGCAGGGGAGAGCGAGCAAGATGTCAATTTTTGAGAGAGAACGAAAACCGGTACGGGAGAAAATCCTCAGTGAACTTATCGACAGTACTATTTTTATAGAAGAATTTATGGTGGACTATATTCAGAGTCTTGATCTCATATATACGGATTCTTCCGATACCGTAATGGTCAATCTCGATTCAATGACACAAAACTATTGTGATGTATTGACAAGAGATAAACTTGGGGCGTATCCGGAAGTCGCAACCATGGTGGAAACAAACAGAAAGATTCTTTTTGATGAGATTGGGTTTCAGATCTATAAGACCGTGACTGATTCGCTGCATACCCTGAAGAAAGATTATCTCTGGAGGATTCTTTTTGCCGGGATTCGTAAGAAAAAGTATGCAGGTGCGCTGAAGTTAATCGATAGGTATGGCATTCTCCTGGCAGAGGGAGGAAAGTTGGAAGAGCTTGCGATGCTGCGTAAAGGGCTGCAGGAAACATGGGATGATGAAACTACTCTTGAAAAGATACAAAAAGAAAAGGGAAAGAAAACCGACACCGTGGAAGTTTCGGCAAAAACGGAAGAACAAAAAGAAAGTTCCCTACTGAGAAAGTCAGGTGATGCCGCCGGGAAAACAGAATCAGCAGGAGATATGCATGAGCAGATCGGTGAGTTGATTGACAATCTGATAGCAAAGGGTGATTTTATCGGCGCCTACCGCGGTGTAAAAACATACGAGAAATTACTGAAAGATAATTATGATGACACTAAAATAAATACCATTATTAATGACCTTGAAAAGTTAATCACCAGGGATTACGGAAAGAAGCATCTAAGAAAACTGCAGAAAGAACTTAAGGATTAAAAGAACTTTCGAATTGTACAGATAATCCGAAAGTTCTTTCTGATACTGTAGCCTTTCATGGCTTGAAATTAGAAATTAGAAACGACTATTAGGAGGTTTACCTCCAATAGGAATTTCCAATTTCCAGTTTCCAGTTTCCAATTTCAGCCTTCTGTGAACGCTTACCTACTACTGACTATTTTTTAGGTAATTCCCTTGGACTGGTCATCGCTTTACACTCCCTGGCCGGAACCCGCATGTCCATATCGGTTCCGAAGTCCTGATGATCGAGGAATTCACCTGCACCGCCGGCAACTCGACCCAGCGCAAATGCGATGAATGGAATATCCACTGCCCGTTTCAATGTCATCTGTTTGTCATTAATACGTTCCCAGCAGATACCCAACCAGACACAGGCAAGCGTAGCATCAAGATTTACTGCCATGACATTTCGGGTTGACCCGTTATCTTTGAGTGCCTGGGCAAGATGATGATAAAATGCAAGAAAGATATTTTCCTTGCCCGATTCTTTGATAAATGCAGAAATGGCACGTTCCCGTGGATCATAATTTACCGGATCGTTTCTGAAAACAGGATGGCCCAGGCAGGGAATTCTCTCATATTCGACGCCGGCATTCTTCGCAGCAGTCTTGATCTTCTTAAAATCTTCAGCGACTTTAAGTGCAATTTTCTGCGTGTCCGCGGTAGATTGATACGGATCGGTAATAGCAACCGATTCAAAACAATTCATGAGAAATTTTACCGCTTTTGCACCGTTACCACCGTGTACCAGACCGATTGAGGCAAGGGTTCCAATCATGGCAGTATTCGGGTTGTTACCCGCGGATGCGGATAGCTTTGCTCCCTGTGCCGATATGGTTCCCGGCCCGTTGGTAAGGGATGCGATGAGCGTCATTTCCGCAAGTTTCTCTTCAAAGGTATCTTTTGGCAGTTCACCGGTCCAATAGAGGATCATAGCTCCGGTAAAGGACAGGTTTTTCATGATATCTATCAGTGAATAACCGTAAACACGGGGAGTTCTGCCATCATTAGAGCTCCCATGTGATGCGCTGCGCATCGATTGTCTGATCATACCGTCAAGAAATGCCTGCATCTGAATCTTGAATTGCTCGTTATAGGGTTCGGGAATAGTCCCCGGTGCGCGTGTTAATTCAGCCGGTAACTTTTTTCCTAATTCACCAAAATTTATAAACCAGGGATTGAGGCGAAGTGGTTTTGTACTTGCTTTATCCTTCGGAATTCCGAGATTGTCAACAATAAGCGTAACCGCTTTCGGGATATGATGAAGCGCGTTAACCCGGATACCGCGTTGTAATTTTTCCTTTAACTCGGGACCTCGCTGGTAACGTTTATGTGGCTTATATGCCTCAATGCCGAAGTATTCATCAAATGCTTTCTTTTTGGCCAGGGCCGTACTCATCCCGCCCTCAACCACAGCACCTGCGTGTCCAAGTGATATGTCATGCTTCTCAGCTATTTCACCGGCAACATACACGACAATCGGTTTTGAATAACCTCTTTTTTCCATTAATTCGAGCGCTTCATGCTCATATGTTCCACCCGGCTCAACATACAGGACAACAAGCTTGGTGTGCTCATCCTTCTCCGCAAGGCTTAATAGTTTTTTCATGGGGAACAGTATAAGCCTGTCCTTACCGGTGGATATCCCGAATGAAGTCCGCATACCGGTAGACAGGAGGTAACTTGCGACGGTATTGACCATATTACCCGAGTTGGAGATTATCGTAATAGAGCCCGGTTTAAAAGACTCTTCAGGCATGTCACCACCCACTGCGCCAAGTCGAACACCGTCATGGGTATTTATAATACCAAGTGTATTACAGCCCATAACATCGATACTTGCGTCTTTACAGAGTTGATTGATTTTTGCGGTAACTTCAATGGACACGTGTTCGGTTATTATATAGATGGTTTCAACGGTATTTTTCCCATGGGTAACTATCTCTTTCACTTCACCATACACAGCGCTCGGGGGAGAATAGACGCATATTTTATTCGGCTGTTTTTCCTTGGGAGTCATCCGCAGTAATTCAACAAATGTGGCATAGACAGGAATATTGCCTTTGGCAGTCTCAATCTTCTGTCCGCCCTTTCCCAGTGCCCATCCACCGATAATATTATTACAGTATTTCTGGCTGATAGCCGATACCTTTGATGATTCACGACCGGTAATATTCGATACTGCTATACGATCGCCTTTTTTTAGTAGATCAGATAACGATTTAGCTTTCATGATGACCTCCCTTTACACGCTCTGCAGCACTTACCAGTTTTGCCGCATATTCCGCAACCATAGTAACCGGTGTGTCCGGACCGAAAATGACATGGGGCAATTTAAGATATTCTAATGCCTGTTTCATAGCCAGCATTCCTTTAACCAGTCGGGGGCCTCCGCGGCCAATGACCACGGGGATAGAAATAGAACCATGTTCTTCAACATAATTAAGCAATGCATCCGCGATGGCTTGAAAGGTAACATCAATATAGGTGTTATTTGCTTTACCACCGAGAATCAGTAACAGTTTTGCATCGACAAGTTTGTGCTTTAAACATAATTTCACCGTTCCAAGCATTCGTTCGTAGGGTGGATTCCCCCCAAAATCTGAAAGGAACATAGGATCGCCCCCACAGGCATCCAGTGTTTCAATAATAATCGTTGATGCGCCACCACCAAAAAGTATCGGAAGAATTTTTGTGCCGCCAAGATCGGATACGTGTGCCTGCCCCTGATGGCTTGATGCATCCCAGTTGTCCATTTCCTCCTGAAAGTCGGAACGGTTGGCAGGATATTCCGGAAACGTTACTCCCGGCATGGTTGATTTGTAATTTGATTCATCAATAGTTGCCTTGAAATCACAAGCGTATGGTTTGCCTTCGGGTGTTATTCTCCAGGGATTTACTTCAGCACTCTCCATACCGGTTGAATGAAAAAGGTCCCAGAAACTTGTCAGCGCGCGGGAAAGAACACTGATCAGGTTCTGTGGACAGCCAAGCTTTGTCAGCGCTTCACTCGCCTGGTAAGCATCAAGGCCGCGGTATATGTCAATGGGAATGGTTATCTTCTTGTCGTCGGAAACATCCTCGATATCAACACCTCCGCCGAGCGATACGGTAAATGACGGGCTGAGGTATTTAGAGCTATAGGTGATAGCGGTGAAGATTTCAAGCTCTGCGGGGATGCATTCGACCAGGTAGGCAATGCGTGTCATATTGCCGTTTATTTCAAGACTTGATATTCGTTTTATCTCTTTCAGTGCTTCAACGGCATTTTTAATCTTTACAATTGCGCCGGCTTTCCCCCTTTTTCCCGTTAGAACGTCAGGTTTTACAATAGCTTCACCTCCCCATTTCTCCAGTGTCTTTTTAATTTCCGCCTGCTCGGCGTTACCAACAAGATGGCGAGGAACCGGGATGTTATACCGTTTTGCAAAGTATTCCAGAAACGTTAGTTCTGTTACTTTTAAACCCATTAGTGTTACTCCTTAAAATGTGAAGAGCAATAGTTTATTTCTATACAATGTACAACAAGTGCTGCCAATTATTTAACCCCCAACTGTCTCGCTTTTGCGCGACACCTTCACTTTTTAGAGAAGGATTCGAAGGGGGCTGTCAATTTTTCTATACAAATATAATTTATTCTTGGATACCCTTGGTGCCTTTTAATGTATTAAAATTTTATTCAAAAATACTCATAAAAAATAATTCATTAATTTTAGAAAAGAAACATTTTATGCAATAAATCGCTTGATATTTTGAATAATTAATAAAAAAACTATAATAAATTTACGAAATCGCCAGATTTAGTGGAATGAGATGTTCTCATCATGAGAACAAAAAATAAAATCATAGTGGATTCAAAGTTACAAGTACTTCTATTTTCAGTATGGTACGAAACAATTATACTATTTTATCTTACAGGTTCTACAGATGAAAGAAGGAAATCGCCGGTTTACGCTTTTGATACTTTACAGAATTATAATAGTACACCTTTTTAAACGACTGATAATTGATTATGATAACAATTAATGGGAATACATTAACATTGAAGGATGTTGTCCGTGTATCCCGTGAGGGCATACGCGTTTCAATTGACAAAGCAGCGATACACGGTATTGAAAAAACGCGAGCCTTTGTTGATCGTATTGTAAAGGAAGGCAGAATTGTCTACGGTATTAACACGGGTGTCGGGGAGCTTGCAAATTGTCTTATATCTTCGGAGGATACTGAGAAACTTCAGTTGAATCTTGTGCGAAGTCACGCAACGAGTGTCGGGGAACCGTTCCCGGAAGATGTCGTCAGGGGAATCATACTGCTCCGTGCAAATGCGCTTGCAAAAGGATATTCCGGCGTATGTCTTGACGTTATCGAAAAACTGCTGTCATTGGTAAACGAGGGTGTGTATCCCTATATTCCCTCGCGGGGTTCTGTCGGTGCAAGCGGTGACCTTTCACCACTGGCCCATCTTGCCCTCGTTCTTATTGGTGAAGGGGAGTGTCTCGTAGCCGGAAAAAGGATACGCTCCGCAGAGGTTCTGCAGAAAAAGAACATAAAACCGATTACCCTGAAAGCGAAAGAAGGGCTTGCACTTATCAATGGTACCCAGGTAATGGCATCTATCGGCTGTCTGGTTGTTGAAGATGCGGAATTGTTAATGAAAAATGCCCAGATAGCCGGGGCAATGAGTCTTGAGGCCTTGCGGGGTACCTCAAAGGCATTTGATGAAAAAGTACACGCCATACGGCCCCATCCAGGGCAGGTACATTGTGCCGATACTATGCGAAAAATAGTGTCTGACAGTGCCATTATTGCTTCCCATGTCAATTGTGAGAAAGTGCAGGATGCCTATACACTCCGGTGTATTCCCCAGGTCTACGGCCCAGTAATGGATACCATTGACTATGCAAAACGGGTGCTCAACGTTGAAATAAATTCGGCGACCGACAACCCGCTCATCTTTGCGGATGAGGAAGAGGTTATTTCCGGTGGTAATTTCCACGGTGAACCACTAGCGTTTATAATGGATTTTCTGGGGATCGCCCTGTCGGAAATCGGCAATATTTCCGAGCGGACAATCGACAGACTGGTAAATCCCCATGTGTCGGGACTGCCGCCGTTTTTATCACAGAAAAGTGGCCTGAATTCGGGTTTCATGATCTCACAGTATACAGCAGCCGCACTGGTTTCCGAGAATAAAGTACTTGCCCATCCCGCCAGTGTCGATTCTATCCCAACGTCCGCCGGCCAGGAAGACCATGTCAGTATGGGCAGTATTTCCGCACTCCATGCCTGGGAGATTTTACGGAATGTTGAGAATGTCATTGCGATAGAGATGTTGTCAGCGGCTCAGGGGATAGATTTTCATGATGAAAAACCGGGGAAGGGAACGAAAGCCGCGCATGCGGTCATAAGAACACATGTATCACATGTTGACGATGACAGAGTTATGTATACCGATATCGAGACGGTAAGAGAAATCTTAGTTTCCGGAGAGATTGTAAAAGCGGTTGAGAAGGTAGTGGGGGAATTGTAACACCGGTACGTTAAAAGCGTAAATGTGCATCTGTCTGAGAAATCATAAGCACCAGTTTAAGCTTTACAAGGGAGATAATTTGTCAAGAGAATATCGAATTTCGAGGTTTTTAAGCCTTTTCCCTTCATCATTCGAAATTCCCCTGCTCGATATTCAATATTTTTTTAAAAGAAAGCTTAAGGTAGCGCATAGGCCTGAGAGGTGTCTGACTGATATTTAAAAAGTTAAGTTAAGAAGAAATAGGAGTTATTATAATGTCATCCCGAGCGAAGTCGAGGGATATTTCCTTATTTCCCATTAAAGTATGGTAGATGGTTCCCTTCGGCTTCGCTCAGGACAGGCTCGCTCACCATGACTTATTATAGTCTAAATATTTAACTTAACATCTATACGCTAAAACGGAAATGAATCCGAACGGATATCAAATACATACTGATAAATACCTTAAAATAACGAGGTGAGATAAAATGAGACCAATGTACATGGAAGAGAAACCGGATAAGCCTGTCCGGGCGGTTCGAGGGACAACGTTACGGGCCAAGACCTGGGAAACTGAAGCTGCGTTGCGTATGTTTGAAAATAACCTTGATCCTGAGGTTGCCCTGATTCCGGAACAACTTATTGTGTATGGCGGAGCCGGCAGGGCATGCAGGAACTGGCGTGAGTATAATAACATTGTTAATGCATTAACAACACTTGAGCCGGATGAAACACTCCTGGTGCAGTCCGGAAAACCGGTCGGAATACTGAAAACGTATGAAGACAGCCCCCGGGTGCTGATTGCAAACAGCAATATCGTACCTGCATGGTCCACACCCGAGAATTTTACCAACTATGATGAGTTGGGCCTGATTATGTATGGCCAGATGACCGCAGGCAGTTGGATATATATCGGCACGCAGGGTATCCTTCAGGGTACCTACCAGACACTCGCGACACTTGCTGACAAGCATTTCGGCGGCACTTTGAAAGGACGGTTTGTCCTGACCGGCGGTATGGGAGGTATGAGCGGTGCCCAGCCCTTGGCGGTCACTATGAATGAAGGGGTTGTAATTGACGTTGAAGTCGATCCTGACAGAATAACACGAAAGGTCAATGAAGGGTACTGCAATAGAATGACCGAAAGTATTGACGAGGCAATCAGTTGGATGGAAGAGGCGAAGCAGGCGGGTAACGCCCTTTCCATCGGCCTGGTCGGCAATACTGCCGAGGTGTTGCCGGAACTTGTCAGGCGCGGAGTCATTCCGGATGTGGTTACCGATCAGACATCATCGCATGATCTCCTTGACTATGTGCCTGTGGGAGAATTGTCTGAAGTAAGGAAATTGCGTGAAGACAATCCGGAGGAATACAAAAAACGTTCGCTGGATGCAATTGTCAAGCACACCAAGGCTATTCTTGATATGCAGCAGCAGGGAGCAGTTGCGTTTGATTATGGTAACAACCTCCGCGGCCAGGCTGAAAAAGGCGGACTCACTGTCCGCGATGCGCAGGGAACATTTCTTTATCCGGGATTTGTCCCCGCCTATATAAGGCCTCTCTTTTGTGAAGGCCGCGGGCCCTACCGGTGGGCAGCGTTGTCAGGTGAACAATCAGATATTAATGCGCTGGACGATCTGGTCCTTGAGATGTT
This sequence comes from uncultured bacterium, assembly GCA_965372145.1. GTDB lineage: Bacteria > Fibrobacterota > Chitinivibrionia > Chitinivibrionales > JANQEN01 > CBDVBE01. The sequence continues at coordinate 15,289 of CBDVBE010000117.1, forward strand.
TCCGGATGATGATATACTGAGCCGCTGGATTAGAATCGCACAGGAGCAGGTACCCCAGATCGGCCTGCCCAACCGGGTGTGCTGGCTCGGGCTTGGTGAACGCTCGGAGTTTGCCTTGCGCATGAATGATATGGTTAAAAAGGGAATACTAAAAGCTCCGGTAGTTATCGGCAGGGACCATCTCGATTGTGGTTCCGTTGCGTCACCCAATCGTGAGACGGAGGGAATGAAGGATGGCAGCGATGCAATCGCTGACTGGCCGCTTCTGAACGCATTGTCGAATGCCGTTTGCGGTGCGGACTGGATATCTATTCATAACGGCGGCGGCGTTGGTATCGGCAACTCCACCCATGCCGGACAGGTGATTGTCGCTACCGGAACCGAAAAAAAAGCTGAACGGCTCGAACGGGTATTGACCGCTGACCCAATGACGGGTATTTTCAGGCATGTTGATGCAGGATACGAAGAAGCAATAGCGTTTGCCAGGAAGAAGGAAGTGAAAATTCCAGGATTAGAATAGAGTTATATTCATAATCTTAATCTTAATCGTACTCGTAATCGATTAAGATTAAGATTAAGATTAAGATTAAGATTAAGATTAAGATTAAGATTAAGATTAAG
>CBDVBE010000118.1:0-15619 GCA_965372145.1 uncultured bacterium
GCCTGATATCACGGTTACCGCCAATAACCAGTATAGAAGTAATGTTCTTTAAATCTGACATTACTTTAGAGTTATTAATAAGGGAATCATGCAAGTTAAAAGAGTGGTATATTGATTTATTAACCAGAATATCCCATGCCATTGCAGCAGAGAGCATGGCACCACAGGCAAAAGTCTCGCCAAAGAAACATTTTGAAAAAAGGATTGCAGGAGGTTCATTCTGACGGGAAATAAGCCTGGTGAGTGCATCCAGTTCGATGGCATCCTGCGCTCCTCCACCTGCTCCAGAAATAATAATATCAATGTCCTGATCAATCTGGTCAATTGAATCAAGTGGAGTATATAAACAGTAGGGTGTTTCTTGACTGCCGGCAATAAAACTGTTGGAACAGAGAGTGAAAAAAACACTGCCCTCAGAAAGTGAATACCCCTGGGGATCGTCTGGTGATGGCAGACATTCGGGTGGCGGTCCGGCAAACCGGTTTACCGCTTTGTACGCATCTTCAATCAAAGGAGAATATTCCTCGGTTGTACCGGCAAGTGCAAAGTCGAGCCCGGCATATTCAAGGGCATCGACAGCGTAATGGAGTACTTCCAGACCATTGTTTTCGTAACCAACCAGTGTAGCGCCGCCATGAGTTAATCCGAGAAGTTTTGAGACAGCTCCGAGCGGTGCATTGGTCACGCCGTTTGAGAAAGCATTAGGGCTCGCCATCCGGGGACCGTAGTTAAAAAGATAGTCGTGGAACTCCTGCAGTAAGGAAGTAGACCCGTGGGTTAATCCTAGATACAGAGTACCATTAGTTCCTTTCAGATTAGCTTTGGTAACTGCAGAATCAGCAGCATACAGCGCCAGTTTTGTCAATCGGGCCACTCGGCGCAGTTCCCGTGCATTCATTCCCTCCGGTGGAGGAATCGTTTCTACTTGCTTGGCAATGGTATCCGGAATGGTAGAACAGTATTGAGCCAGGTCATCAATTGCGGTAACTGATTGAGCGATTAAACCTACACTGGTAAGTGCGATCGGGGAACTCATACATCACCTGCCTTTGTGAACACCAGTGCAAATGCTTCACCGCCGAATCCAAGAGAGTTGCTCAGGACCGTATCAATTTTACAATCTGATTTTGGCTCTTTCAGAATTTGAATGTCTTCAAATGCAGGGTCTTGCTCATCATGGAATAGTGTAGCAGGCGCAATACTTTCCAGCAGTGCAATTATAGAAAAAACAGTGCTTAATCCTCCTGAGGCTCCAAAGGTATGACCGGTCATTGACTTGCTGGAACAAGCCGGTATTTCATTCAGATTATTGCCAAAGACTGTTTTCAGTGCATTGTATTCCGAGTTATCGTTAACCCGGGTACCGGTGCCGTGCAGATGAATATGGTTGATATCTACCGGTGTCTTCCCGGCAGTTTTGAGAGCTTCCCGGATGGCTGTAACAAGTCCGGCTCCTTCAGGGTGGGCAGCGGTGAAATGGTATGCGTCAAGAGCATCACCAAAACCGATTATCTTTGCCAGAGGGGCAGCATCTCTTTTCTGTGCTGATGCAGCAGATTCAAGAATGAACATAGCCGCACCTTCACCCGGATTGAGGCCATAACGGTGGGCATCAAAGGGTTTGCAGAATTCTTTAGAAACCAGCTGCAGGCAGTTAAAACCGGCAACAATAAAAGGGGAGAGGGCCTCAAAACCGCCGGCGATTATAATGTCACTCTTTCCATGACGAATCCTGTGAAAGGCATGACCGATAGCTGCGGTAGCTGAGCCGCAGGCTGATGCAATGGTCCAGTGCTTTCCGGTAATACCCATTGATTTAGCGATAGCCTGAACCGGTGCACAGGGAAGGAAATGTTTTAGCAGAGAAACATCAGCAGGTTCATTTTGTGTGAGTTTACGATAATATTGTGTTCCACCATGCATGTTACCGAGAGTGGTACCGGCGATCAATTCCGCATTAACCGGTGTGGTTAATCCTGCGGAGTTAAGAGCATCTTCACAGACGGATTGCAGCAGGATATTCGCCCGGTTGTGCGCACTTTCTTCAATATCATACCCAATAACCTCTGTTGAAACTTTACCGCACATACACGGATCAGGAGGTTCCCCATTAAAGAGATTGTGAGGTGCCAGCCCGGTTTTAGCATGTCTGACAGCAGAAGAGTGTGCCGGCATGCCTTTACCCAGGGCAGAGATAACACCGACTCCTGTTATCCATACCTCATGCATCACTTTCTTCCCCTTGTTGAGATTGCGGAGTATTTCTTTTACGCTTGGGAGCAATCCGTTGATACATCGTATACATTTTATAGGTTTGCGGTTCATCCTTATAAAAGGTCTCCCAGGCATAGTGGTATAATTCCTGGAGTGTATCCGGACTCATCTGTTTCGGTTGATACACTACATGGCCTGCATCGTATTGTGATAAATCGTTGGTGATAATCCGGTTCTCTTTTTCTAACTGGGCGCGGATCGGTGTGTGGGCAAACGGAGTCAATATAGTGAATTCTGCGAGGTCGAGTTCTATTTCCAGAAGGAAATCCACCAGCCGTTTAATATAATCCTCATTATGATCATCCAAACCGAGAATAATAGTTCCCTCAACACCAATACCAAAACTTTTATACCGTTGCACTCGCTTTTTGATATATTCCGATGTGTCAAATATCGCTTGATACACGTACCATGCACCGGCCTGTGCGGCAAGATCAAGCACTTCGTCATCATCCTGAATAGGATGACAGCACCATTTTTTCTTGAAAGGGATCATGGTACGAAACAGGTCGATCTCCCATTGTTTCTCCTGGGCAAGCGAGTTGTCAACGACAAATAACCGGTCATTATCGATGGTAGCCAGTTCTTCTGCGACGTTATCCATTGGACGCGGCCGGAAACTGCGTCCACCCAGAAACGGTGTGCAGCAGGGAAAACAGTTGAATCTGCATCCGCGTGAAGCGTGGAACAGGTCAACCATTTGTATACCCTTGTAATTATAGTTTTCATAATTCAGAATTGACCGTCGTGCCGGACCGATTGATTCAGTGGGTGGGAAATCCTGATGATAATCATACAGTGATTTCAGGTGACCGTTTTTCTTGTCGGCAAATACCTGCTCCAGTCGTCCCTCAACTTCACCAAAGAACAGGCTGGTACAGTGATTTTGGACCTCTTCTGAATGAAGCATTGAAGAAATCCCACCGAAGATCACCTCTTTTCCTATCTCCATAAATTTCTTTGAAATAGTAAAAGCATCGGGCAGTTGTGAAGTGAGCATGACCGATATACCGATAAAATCCCATTCGCCCGTGTATGGAATTTCTTCAACATTCTGATCAACAAAGGTTACGTTTACCCACTCCGGTATTTCTGCTGCCATGACAACAGGGCCGTGCGGGGGAAGGTGGAATTCTGTCTGGTGTTCAAGTTTCGGCCAGGTCGGGTACACTAAAAGAAAATTCACTACAACTACTCCAATGTTTGGTGTAATAATTTGTAATTAGTGTTTGTCAGGAAACTACCCTTATGCTGTCATTCCGGTATTTTTTTAAGACGGAATCTAGCTTTTTTATACAAATAAAGGCATGGATTCCCGCTAAAAGCATGCGGGAATGACGTTTTCGGATAGACACTAATTAAAATAACTACAATTTAATCCAACCGATGGTACTTTCTTTTAAACAGCTAATCATTACTGATATCCACCGCGTTTCAAGTGGTGCGCAAGCTGTTTATTAATAAGTGTTTCCTGCTTACTATTTAAATCATAGACATTCTTTTTATACACCGATAGTTCGCTGAGAACACCGGTTAATTGTGTAGTAAAAGAGGTAGAATATTCAAGGGTAAAATGTGAGTAGACGGATTGTATTGTTGTCAAGGGGGCTCGTTCCAGTTCTTCGAATCTAATCTCAATATATTCCTTTTCCGGTAATGCAGACAGATCATTCCGTATCCGGGTCATAATCTGATCAAAACTGCTGACTACCTCTTTGAATTCGGGAGGTTTCCATTCTTTGCGCAGTGCATTATGTTTGCCGACAATAGTCCACATGTTAATCGTTGAAGGAATTACGATACGGGGATCGCGGTAAATATGAATGAATACTGCATCAGGGAACAGTTCTTTCAGCATGGAGATACGAAGCGAGTGAAAAGGATTCTTGAATACAATACGTTTACCGGTGTGCATAAACAACTTTTTTGCAAAATAAGTTAAAGCAGTTTCCCATGCGTTCCTTTCCGAGCCGGTAAGGTCAAATTGTTTTAAATCGGACAGAAAGTATTGTGACGAGTGAGGAAAAATCAATTTTTCCAACGGCGATATTCCGGTCATCCGGAATAGTGCATACTCGTCCTCCTGAGGATCATCAAGGCCAAGCCGTACATTATCCATCGGCCTGGTTTTAGGCAGAAACCAGTTCATGGCTCGCGTTATGGATTTACGTGCTGAGATAAAACTTTCCGGGTAGGTACATTGCATCAGGGTCGGTGTGGTAAACTGGGGATCACATTGGAAAATCTGGTGAAGGAAGGTGCTCCCGGTTCTCCAGTGACCGATAATAAAAATGGGATCAGTCGGCTTGGGTGTATTTTGTATCTTATGATGGTATCGGGATTTTTCCCTGGATGCTACCAGTGATGACCAAATGGAGTTTTGCAGTATAAATGGAAAGAACAGGAGATTGCGGGGCCTGGGGCTGATGCCGTTTCGTAAAATGAGTTTAAGGAAAATTTTCAGTCGTATGGCAATAATAAGATAAAATTTTAGCATAGTATAACATGGTCATTGGATCAAAAATTTTTCTGCTCTTATTTTAAAACGATATGCGCGGTATCAATGTCACCGGTGACCTTGAATTTGCACTTTTTGAATTTCGGCCCGAAAAACCCATAGTTGGGTTTGTATATCCGGTATGGTTCTTTAGGGCCGAATAAACCCATGTTTATTTTCCCATCACTGTTGACATCCTGATAGCATGCAATTATATATTCCCCCGGAGCAACCTCGGTAAAGGAATAATCAGCCGTGTCAGGTGGCAGTTTGTCACTTTCAAAAATGGCTTTTCGATAACAATTACGGTTATTGAAATCCTCTTCAGTAGGATATAGCGCCAAATATATAGTTTTCCCCGGCTGAAAATTAGTGATTGTACCGCTTATAATAAATGTTGTATCAGCAGTTTGTGCGAAACATACTGAATACATAAAAAGCAGAATAATAATTATTTGTATAGTTTTCATTTGTTATGTGATAACCGGATATCAAAGAGGCAAATGTTTCTTTATGGTACTCAAAATACCTTTAATTTGAATAATTCACAAGGATTTGAGTGTCAGGTTATATGATTATGAAAGTGAAATATGCTATTTTATTTTTTAACAATTGATGCCCTGGTGGCTTGAATAGTTCTTTGTTTCTATAGAAAGGATTTTATTGTAAAATGAAGATCCTGTTAATAATGTCGGCTGACGAGTCTGAGATGATGCATACCAATAATCCTGTAATGCCGCTCTCACTTCCTATTCTCGCTGCAACAGCGCCGGAACATGATTATACTATCGTTGACCTTCTTGCGGGAGAGACTTTCAGTTATGATGATCCGGTTGACCTGGTCGGCATCAGTGCGCGGTTTACCTCGGAAGATCGCGCATACCGCATAGCGGGTGAGTTCAGGAAAAGGAATGTACCGGTTGTCCTCGGCGGGCCGCAGATTTCTGCAAAACCGTACGAAGCAATCAAACATGCTGATGCGGTCGTTGTCGGCGAAGGTGAAAAGCTCTGGCCGGTTCTTCTCACTGATCTCCAACAGGATACTTTGAAAAAATTTTATGTATGCTCTTCGGAACCGTTTGATGCTCAGGGAAATACGTTACATCAGGTTGATACGTTCCTCGATCTCAAAGATGTACCCGTACCGTTGCGGCACCTTAGTAAAGGGAAATATGTTTTTGATACTACCTTCGCTTCACGGGGTTGCCCGATAGATTGTGATTTCTGCTATGTGCCTGTACTTTTTGGCAAACCCTTTCGATTACGGCCGGTTGAGGATGTCGTTGCTGAGATTCAAAACTTTAAAAGAAGGTTCTATTACATTATTGATGATACGGTGTTTGGTAAACCTTCCACCTATGATTATTACAGCCGCTTCTATGATGAGATCAGTAAATTGAAAAAGATACGGTACTGGATGGGGCAGGCGAATCTGGATGCGGTTGCTGATAAAAAGGGAAGAGAGGTAATCCTAAAAGCACGGAATGCGGGTTTCCTCTATGCGGCGGTTGGTATAGAATCAATCAATCCATTGACACTTGAGAAATCCGGTGCAATTCGAAAAATGGGTGTACGATCGACAGATGAAGCCCTGGACCGTATAAAAGAACATATCCGGACTTTACAGGATATGGGAATTATTGTTTCCGGATGGTTCGTACTCGGGTATGAGGATGATACGGTTGATACCTATTACCGGACCTATGAATTTTGTAAAGAGACAAATATCCTTCCCGCGATTTTCCCGGTAAATGCCCTGCCGGGAACCCGGTTGTATGATCGCATGGAAGAATTAGGCAGAATTAAAAACACCCGCTTTTCAAATATCCTTCACCCAAATATGAACGATGACGAAATAGAAAAAGCATTGAAATATATTATCAAAGACGGCTACTCATTGAGAAACAATGTAAAACGTATAGCTTTCTATCTGCCGCGATTTAAAAAAGACAAGATTCATAACACGATCTTTTTGGCGGTCCTTCAGGGTAAATTGAAGCAAGGGGTGGACATTACTGCCGGGTAGAAGATTAAGTAGTACTATGTTTACCTGCTACTGCGAAGCAGTAAAATAATCCATCAGGAGCCGCACACCAAAGCCGGTACCGAGCTTGACCACTTCTCCCCGCGTTTCACCTTCGTTAAAAGCAGTTCCTGCTATGTCAAGGTGCGCCCAGGGAAGTCCTTCTACAAATGATTCCAGAAAAGCGGCTGCGGTAATGGATCCTGCATGGCCACTTGTCATTTTTGAGATATTCCGCAGGTCTGCAATATCACTTTTCATGGATTCGCGGTGTTCGTCGTAAAGAGGCATACGCCACAACCGTTCTCCCGTTCTTTCTCCTGCCTTGAACAGCTTGTCAGCCATCGTGTCATTATTTGAAAAAAGCCCGGCTATGGTATCACCAATCGCTGTAATGATTGACCCTGTCAATGTGGCAAGATCGATAATCTCGGTAGGTCTGAAGTGTTTAATGCAGTATGAAATGCCGTCAGCGAGTGCGAGCCGCCCTTCAGCGTCCGTATTAAGGATCTCTACCGTTTTTCCGGAATATGATTTGCAAATATCTCCCGGGAAATATGATTTACCGTCAATGGCATTATGTGCCGCGGCAATAACGCCAAGCACATTCACTTTTGGTTTCAGGACACACAGAGTTTTCATTATACCAAGAACAGCAGCAGCACCGGACATATCACAGCGCATTGTTTCGATATGCTTGCTGGGCTTCAGATTCTGCCCGCCCGAATCAAATGTAATGCCTTTACCGACAATGGCCGTTTTTTTCTTTGACTGCCTGTTTCCTCTATAGTTTATGAAAATAAGGCGTGGCGGATAGGGAGATCCCTGCCCGACAGCGTAGAGCAGGTTGAGACCTTTCTGCTTTATCTCTTTCTCGGTAAGTATAGTACAGGTTATTGCATTGGATTGGTTCGCAATAGTCCGGGCCTCTTTTGCAAGTCTCTCAGGAATGATCTCACTTGCATTTTCATTCACCAGATTGCGTGCGTAGCAGGTATTCTCGCAGAGTGCCGCCGCACTTTTAACTTCTCTATTTGAAATGGTCTCGCTTATTACTTCCAGAGCATCGACACGGTCGGGTTTTTCACTTTTATATTTAGAAAAAGTATATGAACCGAGCATGGTACCTTCAAGCAGTGCTAACGCAGAAGTTTTCTTCAGTCCCTTTAATTTCGGCTCTATCAGGGAGACATTTTTTCTCTTTAATCCCATGGCCTTCCGGATACCGGTAGCGGCGGCAGCTCTGAAAAGTGCGCCGGTACATTTTTCCTGCTCTCCAAGACCGCAGTAAATAACCGTCTTTTTATGCTCATAACGGACGGTGATCTCCTCTTTCTTGCCTTCAAAATCCTTTGGCTTGATTTTATATTCTTTTGTTAAAAAAACAATGTGTGTGTCAAATTTCGGTGATTTCGATACGGTGATTTTCATAAAACCATTAAACTCCTTATATGTCAACGAGATAATTACGAATAGAGTAATTACTATAAAGTATTATACTATAAAATTATATGATACATGGCTTTTCCGAAAGATTCAATGTGTTTATAAATAAACATGAGTTAAGCGGAGGGATTTGTGAAAAGCCATTCCGCTTCTACTCAGATTTATACCCTAAAGGGCACTTTGTCTAGGAGCTTCCATTTTCGGTTATAGGGATAAAACCTGGGTTGAGCGGTTCAGGGTTCAGGGTTTAAAGGTTAAATCGCCTTTTTCTGTGAAAAAACGTTGTGATGATGCTTGAGTTTGTAAACAGTCATGATAACGGGGAAAATGAGTGAAAGTACGCCCGCGTTGTGATGTGAATGTCTTGATTCTCTTCTAGTTCCGACATAGCCGCGTGGACTGCCGACCACATCGGACTGGACTCCAGGTCTTTGTACGGATGATCGGTCACTTTCTTCACTCCATTATCTTATGGCTCGAACACCGGAGCGTTTGCCGCGACCCGGCCGATTGCGCCGGCAATGCGTACCAGTAGGCGGTGCTGGTCCAGCGGGGATGGGTCTTGTGGATGATAACCTCGCCCTGGCTCGACGCCATCTGCTCTTCCACGACCCGGATATAGCGCTGGAACTGAAATGCGTCGTTCAGGTGGAACGAATACAGCGTGGGGTGTCCCGGGCGTAGGGTTACGAATCCCGAGACCGCCTTGCGATCGAACTTGCCCCAGCCGCTGTTGAAGTACTCTTCGCTGCCCGTGCCGTGATAGCGGGGTGGCCAGCCGTGCTCGTCCGTCCAGATCAGCCAGTCGCCCTCGCCCCACCATGTCTTGTGCGGCCAGTCCATGCAGAGCATCGTGCCAACGTACTTGCCGCGCGTGTGACGCTCCAAGACGATATGACAGGGGACATGCTTGGGCCCGAATCTAGGCGTAGCGGGCGTCGAGGCGTCGACCTCATTCCACGTGGCGTGGAAGCGGCCCCAGTTGGACGGCAGGCTATCGCGCCTTTCGACGTTCACACGCACCTGCAAGACTTCGACCTTCGTCGCGGACCGGTTCTTGAACCGCAGGACCGCGCCCTTGGCAAAAGGCATTGGGAAACGTGCATAGGCTTCATTGTCCGTAACACCCACCAATAGCGAACTGAACCGGGCCTTGTGTCCCGAGTAGGCGTGGCCGAAGAAGTGCCCCGCCGGCACGTCCACGCTCGGAAGCGTATTCCCGTCAAAACAAACCTGCATCCGCAGACCGCGCAGGATCTCTGGTGTCGCCGGCTGCACGGCAAGGCGCAACTCACGAATCACACCGCAGCTGTCTAGTGGTAGCTCTATCTGTTTGCCGGGAGCGAGATCGCCTCCCTTCTCGATGCTCCATTTGGCGGGTGGCTCGGGTGGCTTCGATTCCGCGGCGAGCCACGCGTCGCACGTCTTCCGGATCTCTGTTTTGGCCTCCTCGTCTGGAGGCCACGCCAGGCTCCTCACCGGCGTGTCCTTCGCATACGTAGTGTATGTTACCTGCCAGTAGTTGCCCCAGTTCGTCTTCTGCGGATTGACCAGTTCCATGCGGCAGTGCTTGGCGAACGGTATCGGGAACAGCATCCCCGGATAGGTCTTGTGAAAAACCAGCGGGTAGGAGAGCGGGCCGTTCTTGAAGTCGAAGAACTTGTTCATTTCCATGTCAAACAGCGGTGTTTCGGCACCGTCGAGCGTGATGCGGATCTTCATGCCCACCACCTTCGGGCCGAGGACGCCGGTGAAGATCCGGTGGATGCAGCCCGGGCCGTCCACGTCCAGGAGTATGTTGCGGTCGCCCTCGATCCGCTTAAAATCAGTCCCATCATTGTTGCCGCCGCTCCGGTCCCAGGTGGAGGACATGGCTGTGTGCGTGTTCTCACACTCGGGCAGATGGTCCACCGTTCGTAGTCGATAAAGGAAGTACTTCAAGTCGCGGGTAACGGCGTAACTCTCCGCAGCTAATCCGGTTACGGGGCAAACTGCTAAGAACGTAGATATGATAACAGGAATCCATTTCACGGTTTGTCTAGACTTTCGCGACGAACGATGCAATTCACCTGCCAAAGGTCAGCGTACAATTGCCTGGTTAGAGATCATTCGTCATAAATTATTGCATCAAGGACAGCGAGTACTTCGTTAATGATATCAAATGGTGCCTTTTCAATAAATTTAGTTTTTCTTGATTTATAATCTACTGACTTTATTTGATCTACCATAACTACACCTGTGAGCATACAATTTTCAATTAGTTTAACATGCAACGGAATATTTCGATCTGTATTTGTGATTGGACAGACAAGTGCGAGCCCTGTTTTTTGATTAAACAGGGTGTTTGATACTACTATTGCTGGTCTTCGCCCTTTTTGCTCATGACCGGATTGTGGATCAAAGGTTAGTGCAATAAAATCACCTTTTTTGGGGATATAGTGCTTCATCACCAGACTTCTCCACCTTCCGGCTTACCCCAATCTTCTTCTTTGGTTTTGTAATTAGAAGGTATTTTGGAAAGCAAATTTTTAAGCCTATATTTCCCGCGTTTAGCATTCGCTGGTTTTACTAAAATTTTACCGGTTTGAACTGAAATATCTACATTATCGCCAACTGAAATGTGCGCTTTGCGTAATATCTCTCGCGGGAAACGAATGCCCTGGCTGTTACCCCATTTTTGAATTTTGGTCAACATAACTGTCTCCTTGAACAAATTGATGTATATACATAGTATATACCTTTCCCGGGAAATTGGCAAGTATTTTTAGTTGCTCAACTCACTTTAATCACTGTATGTGCCGAATTTTATTTGCTATCCCCTAGTAAAGATTTACCAGAGATGTTAAAGTATTTAATTGCATATATAATATATTCCTCGCCCTATGTAAATGGTGGATATAAACGGACAATAGGATGTTTACATCCATTTCGAATTATACTCTTCGAGCAGAATTCTACTAGCTACTGAAGTAGCAAGTAATCATTTCTCCTTTAGGGTACTTCCATTGTTAGTTATACTCGCAGGGTATTGGATCTGCAAACCCTGACAGCTCAAAAAACGGGGAAAATTATTTTCAATGTGAGTTATCCAGGAGCTTCCATTTTCAGTTATACGGATTAATTTCCTCAACAGATAGTATTTTTAAACCTATGTCTTTAGTAAGCCTGCACAGCATTACCATAGCCTTCGGTGTAGAGTCGGTTCTTGAAAATGTATCGCTCGATATACACAAGGGACAGCGCATCTGCTGTCTGGGGCGCAATGGTACCGGTAAATCTACTCTCATGAAGATCATTGCCGGTGAAGTTACTCCTGATTCCGGAGAGATTATCACTTCACCAGGTCTTCGAATCGCCTATTTACCACAGGATGTACCTGCAGGCCTTCACGGTACCGTGTTTGAAGTTGTGGCTTCCGGTGCGGGCAAACCGGGTGAGATTCTCAATGAATACCATCGATTGGAAGCAAAAGAGGGTGACTCCGATAGGCTTCATGATCTGCAGCACTACCTGAATGAACACAATGGGTGGTCGATTCAAACCGGCACCGAGCGGGTGATCAACCAACTACACCTGGACGGTTCCGTTGACTTTGTCACAGTGTCGGGAGGGATGCGGCGCCGGGTGTTTCTTGCACGCTCACTGGTACAGGAGCCGGAACTCCTTCTTCTTGATGAGCCTACCAACCATCTTGATATTGATTCAATCACCTGGCTTGAATCGTTTCTTCTCGGGTCAAAATCGACAGTACTGTTTGTAACCCATGACCGCCGTTTGCTTAAACGTCTCGCCACGAGAATTATCGAGTTGGATCGTGCAAACCTGGCAGACTGGTTGTGTGATTATGAGACATTTATTCAACGGAAGCAGGCGGTACTCGGCGCTGAAGAGAAAGAATGGTCTAGATTCGATAAAAAGCTTGCCCAGGAAGAGGTATGGATCCGTCAGGGGATTAAGGCGCGCCGTACCCGCAACGAGGGACGTGTCCGTGCATTATTTAAAATACGTGAGGAACGCCGTAAACGGCGGGAACGAAGCGGGCCCGTGTCAATGACCATCAGTGAAGCCCAACGTTCCGGAAGCCGTGTGATAGAAGCAGAGAATATTACTTTTTCTTATAATGAAGAACCTCTTATAAAAAATTTCGCTCTATGCATCATGCGGGGTGATCGAATTGGTATTATCGGCCCGAATGGGTGTGGTAAAACAACACTCCTTAACCTCCTTCTCGGCAAATCAGAGCCACGGAAGGGCTCTATTACATTTGGTGCCAATCTGGAGATCGCCTATTTTGACCAGCTCCGGGAGGTTCTTGATCCGGAACAATCAGTATGGGAAAATGTCGCAGCCGGCGGTGGTGATACCGTATATGTGAATGGGAAACCTAAACATGTGATTTCCTATCTCAGGGACTTCCTTTTTACCTCGGAAAGGGCGAAATCACCTGTAAAACAACTCTCCGGAGGTGAAAGAAACCGGCTTGTGCTCGCCCGTCTTTTTACACAACCCGCTAATGTACTGGTTTTTGATGAACCGACCAACGACCTTGACAGCGAAACACTTGAACTGCTCGAAGAGATTATTAGTAAATACAACGGGACCGTACTCCTGGTCACCCATGACCGTGAATTTCTTAATAATTCGGTTACGAGCACACTCGTTTTCCAGGGGAATGGTATTGTCAAAGAATATGTCGGTGGATATGATGATTGGGAAAAAGAGTCTGCAGGCGAGATAAATCTTTCTCCAGCTAAACCGGTAGCAAACAAAAAACAACCGGGTAATGAATGTAAAGACCGGAGCGTAAAGAAATTATCCTTCAAAGAGAAGCGGGAGCTTGAGTCACTGCCGGAGCAGATCGAGAAATGGGAATCTGAGCGTGAGCAGTTGTTTTTACAAATGGGGGATCCGGCCTGTTACCGGAAAGCGGGATTTATTACTGAAGCTAAAACTCGTATCGCACAGATTGAAAGTGAATTGAGTGCAGCCTACCTTCAATGGGAGGAGCTTGAAGGGCGGCCGAAGTAACTTTATCGTGTTTTAACCAATGAGGGCAGTTGTCCGGCAAGTCCCACCCGGTCGTCCTTGACAATCAACACACCATTAATACCTTCCATGGCAGCGATTCGATTAAGAGCGGTATCTACATCTTCGACAGTTTTAACGAGGTTGGCTGCGCATGTTGCTGCAGCATCTGCGAGAGCTGCGTTTTTCGCAACGACGGTTGCCAGATCACAATCCCCCTGACTCATGGAGTGTCCCATTTTTCCGGATGAGGAACATATTGAAAGGGGAGTATCGTGCGGTTGTAAGGAAAATGCGAGCCGGTCTGCGATCTGTGCGGTGCCGGTATGCAGGACAATAGTTACCGGCTCAGCAGCCTGCAGATAGATATCCCCGCCGTTTTCTACAATAACCTCAGACGCACCTGCTTTTATACCGGCTTTGGCAGCAAGCTGAGCTATGGTACCGGCCACTGCCGCCATGGGACCCGCCCCGACGAGCTGTGCGGCATGAGCCATGCGTTGTGCAACTATCGGGGCGCCGGGGAGCAGTGCTACCGGTTCAAGGGCGTGGCGAAATTCAGGGTGCTTTTGTATATACTGTTCCAGAACCTGACGCTGCTTGATAATTTCAGTAGTTATAACGTCAAACCGGTCACAACAGATACGAAAGACAGCTTCTTTGTGAACGAATGACCGGTAGATCCGTTTGGGATTCTCAGAAGGGGTGTTTTCCACAGTTGTATATCGCTTTAGAATGTGGATGAGCAGGCACCGAAAGGACACACGCGAATACAGGCAAGGCATTCGATGCACTCGTCTTCATTGTAAACTACCTCACGGGTCGCTCCGTTGGTAATACGTAGAGCCTTGGTAGGGCAGTGGACGATGCAGTGTCCGCAGTGCGTGCATTTTTCCGTATCCCGTATCACTCCCTTGTTGGTATAGTTGATCGTAACATTAAACGTTTTTACAAAATCCATTCCCTTTTGAATATCCTCTTCCGTTCCTGTCACGTCAAGGACCAGGTATCCTTCCTCTTCCGGAGTTACCTTTGCGCGAAATACATTGACCACGAGGTTGTGATCTTTTACCAGATGGTAAATAATAGGCTTTTCGCATTCGCATTTCGGAAAAAACAACATCATTTTCTTTGTTACAGTTTCGCTCATTATAATCTCTCCTTCGCCACAAGGGGCTTCATTTCCGTGTCTTTGGGAAGATTGGCTATGGGTTCGGCAAGGGTAAAATCACCGCCTCTGATTTCATCAGCGAGTATATGGGCAATTTCAAGAGCTTTATAGTATGAAGAAAGTGAACCGACTATCACCTTTTTCCCTTCAACCTCGATTTCACCGCTACGCAACTGTTCATAATTAACCTGGCAGATTATTTTTCCCGTATTCTGAGGATACTCATGGCTATAGTCAATAATTGGTGCGAGGATGTCCCTGTCGCGGACACAGGTTCGTTTAAGAATCACTTCGTTTAATATTGGGATGGGGATGCCAATACCGAGGCCAAGCGATACACCGTATCCACGAAGGGATACACCGCGTACAAACTCGGGACGCATCTGTTTCATGTCACCGGTTAACGCCAGCGTACCCGCTCCACCGGTTGGTACACCTCCGGGAGTTCTTTCACTGCTGCCGGCATGCTGGGTACCCTCACTATACACATGACCATGTGCCCCGGCAAGCCATACCTTTGTTCCTATACCGATTGTTTCATAGTAGGGATCATTCAACAGCGGTGACAGTTGGCCGGCTGAGCAGTAATTCGCGTTCTTCCGGTTCGGTTCCAGCATGCCCATGTAGGTGTATATTTCCTTATCTGAGTTATTAATTGCCACGTTGTAATTCTGATAGCAGTTACGGGGATTGGTCATGATCGCCTGGTTCAAATCGTTTATTGTAAAGTAGGTACGAATCTCACGTAACGGGTAGCAATCCGTTGTATATGACAGGGCAAAAAGCTGCAGAGACTTTCCCGCAACCAGGTCTTCTATGACATGGCCGCCGCCATAGCGGAATTCTCCCGGATGGTACATATTAGCCGGATCACCATGGCGCAGTTGCGTTGCACCGAGGTACACATCAACCGCCGCGATACCGGTATAGACAAGGACATCCTCAATCCAGGCTTCCGACATCCGTATCTTTGGTTTGGAGTGCCCGAAGTTAAGGAAACATCCTGACGAACACATGGGGCCGAATGTGGCTGTAGTAACGACATCAACTTCCTTGGCAGCCTTCTTTATCCCTTTTTTATCTACATAGTCAATGATCTCTTCCGCTGTCAGAACCACTGCTTTGCCTGACGATATACGGTCATTAATCTGTTGGTACGTTTTCATAGAATATCCTGTTGTTA
>CBDVBE010000119.1:0-15600 GCA_965372145.1 uncultured bacterium
TATATTAATCCATTACGATATTTGCCAAGAGAACGCTAATTAAGAATTTTATTAATTTTACAAATCAGCATATTATTCTGATAAAACAATGGAGGTTATTTTGGAAAAAATGTTAAAATGTGCAGTAATCTTTTCTTTAATCGCATCAGTCACTTTCTTTATTGTTAATTGTGACAATCCTGAGGGCTGGGGAGGGGAAAATGAAGTCGATAATAAATTACTCGGTAGCTGGGCTCTGGATACAGACTCAAATGGAGTATTTGATTCTACTATTGATCAGGCAGGATATTTTATAGGATATGTTGATAGTGTTGTTATTGACGTATATACTAATATACCAGATTTTCTGAATAGTATGAATGTTGCACCCTATTTTAGAGTTAAGGCAATTGATGGACAGATTTATTATAAATATGTCGGCCCTAACAGCCCATGTCCAGACAGATATAAATATGATTATTCTTTGGATGGAGAAACAAAGATGTATCTAGTTAAAGATACTACTAATGTCGCAACGGCACCTAATGAAAACACTGCAGATGCAAAAAAATTGTTAAAGGAATAATAATGCGCTTGAATTAAAAAAAGATTTTTCCTAAAAATAAACATAAAAGTCCTATAATGGAGTTTTAAGACTATGAAGAAAAATGCGATGTTTTTAATATTATTTGCTTTATTTATTATACCTTCTCACGCATTAGACCTAGATACCTACGGTAAATTTGCCACGGGAGCCTGGTGGATGTATAAGTATGAATATTACTGGGATACGATTAAAACAGAAAGTGATACAACTATGGGTGAGGATCCAGCGCCTGCCATTATATCTGATTTCTTGACAGGGGGAACCTTGGGGATAAAAGCAAAGGGCGATAAAATAGGGGGTTGTCTTGAGTTGGGAATAGCAAAAAATCTATATGATTCGGAATTATGGACTGATAAGCAGGAACTCATAGCTAAATTCAATTATATATTGGGATTGAAAAAATGGTATATGGAATTTTATTTCAATGATTATTTATCACTGCTTTGCGGACGGGATATAGCACCAACTTGTTTTCTAAGGAGTAATCAGGGATTTTACGGAGGTAATGGTTTCAACAACATCGGTTGTCTATTTACCGGAAGTAATCCCATGTTTAAATTGTCAGTAGGTCCTCCTGAACCAAAATGGAAATTTCAACTGGCTGTTGTAAAAATAGATACAGTAAATCTGAGGATTGACAACAACGCATCTGATCCATTATCATCGAAACAGTATCATTACAAAAATGAAGTTAAGGTTCCGAAAATTGAAGGTAGTTTTGAGTTTAGTCTTGGTGAGGATTTTGTTGGATTCGAGGGTGAAATTGTCGGAGGATATCAACGTTTCCGTCAGATAGGGGTAACTAATTCAGACGTATGGAATAAGGTCAAAAAGTATAAAGTCAACAGCTTTGTCGTGGGAGGAGATTTCGAACTCAGGCTGGGTGGTTTTAAAATGATCGTTGATCTTTTTGGCGGATATAATATTGGAATTTATGGAGTGTATGTCGGAGACGTTTATGGATGGTGGTTTGAGGATGAGTATACAATGATTTTATACCCGATCATTGCTGGCGAAATAGTACATACTAGTAAAATCTTTGAAATTGCAAATATTTACAAATATGAACCTACTGATGCTATCCTTTTTGAGTTCGGAGCAGGTGCTGTTCTGGGAAACCATACCTTTGAAGAATATAAAAATATGTGGCACCCGACTTTTGCCTGGTACTTCTTATGTGGATATACATTTTTTGATATGCTGCAAGTTACACCGGAAATTGGACAATATTGGTATGGTCCAGATGATGGCTTTGGTAGATATACATATTGGGGACTTTCAACTTTTATTGAATTTTAACAAATAGATACTGAAGGAAAATTAATACTAAACAATCATTTCAGGAGCAAAATATGAAAAATCTATTTACATCAATTTTATTTCTAGTCTTTTTTACTGGCGTTTCCTTTACCGCCGATTTCAAGATGTATGGAGATTTATCTTTAAACGCTTTCTGGATGAATCCTGCACGTTTTTCAGAAGATACAATTGGCAAAGTAGTTTTAGAATTGGGTGATTACCCGATTTTTGGTTCGGATTCTTTGGATATATGGGAAAGTGATTGGTTACCAGCAGGTAAATTCGGGATAAAGTTTACCAAAGATAGATTTGGTGCATGTATAGAATTCGGAATAACTAAAAACACCTTTGCCTCAAAATTATCCGGTTCACAAACTACAAGGATACTTAATAACCGTTATGGGTATGCCCTGGAACCATATAAATGGTACATGGAATGGTATATCAGTGAACTATTCACACTCCTTGCAGGACAGGATTTTCCTTTAACCAACCTTTACAATATTAACAAAATCCTCAATCCGGAATTACATTATGCTACCATGGGATATTCATATACTAAATCACGGCCGATGTTTAAATTTACCTTCCATTCTCGAGACAGCTTGGTGATGGCAAGCATCGCTGCAATCAAAGTTGATACTTCAAATCATAAATTCATGCTAGAAAAAGATGATGGTTTAGTGCCACAGGATAAGTACTATATTGACGAAATAATAATACCAAAATTCGAAGGCAATACTGTTTTTTCTCTTGAAAAGGAATTAATTGGTGTTGGAGCAAAAGTCGTAGGTGGATTTCAGACATATAAAATATTCGTTCATCCGAAAATTAAACATAATGTTGAAGTAAGAAGCTATTTAGTTGGGGGAAATCTGTCTTTCAGGATATGGAATATAACCTTGTCAGGCAATGCTTTTTATGGTCAGAACCTTGGACCGTATGGGTTGGTTCTTGGTGAACCTTATGCCTGGTGGAGAATGTATGGTTCTGAATATGTGAAAATGTATTATCCCACATATATAGTCGACACATTAAATCCGATGTACGAGGCTCATACTTTTAACAGCACATCAATGGAATGGGCCATTGCAATTAATATTTCACCATGGGACTTCGTGGCTATTGAAGCAGGATATCAGGATATTATTGGCGAGCATGAATATAAAGATTATGATAACATGTGGAAGGATAGCAATAATTATGCATGGTATGGAAATTTAACATTTAAAATATTTGAATATATGTCTTTAGGTATTGAATATGGGAGTACCGTGTATGGGAAGCAGATTGGTTTCGGTGAATACTCCTATATTGCAGCTAAAACCGGGCTTGAATTCTAATCCTGTTCAGGCATTTCCCTTACCACTGTTTTATTATCTGTAATTCCACCCGAATCGGATTAAAGAGAGATCATTTGAAACTATTTGTCTAATCCGTCTATAAAATACTCATTATTTCCATCTTTATCTGTTTTTATAATAAGCATTTTGCCAACACCGCCTGATATAGTACCAGTTCCTGCAACGATAAATCCGCCATCTGATGTTTCTATTACTGACATACCAATATCACTTGTTAGTCCTGCAACATTTAACTTTTTAATCCATTGTGATTGAAAGGAACTGTTTAATTTACTTTCATTCAAGGTAATTGCAAAAGTCGAAATACGACATAAAAAATCCTTAAAAGTTCCTTATTAAGGGATTTAGGGATCTCATAAACGACTTATGCAATTACCTCATTAAGTTATAACAGATAAATCATAATACAATTTCTATACCAGGTAAAAAGGTAGTTTCCGGCCAGACACTAATTAATTCTTAATACCAATATTCCCGATCATACGCTGTTTTCCGTTCTTTGTTTCATAGTTGAGTATTAATTTGTAGATAGCATTACCGATTTTTCTGCCATTTTTATTGCAGCCATTCCAATAAACATCCAATGATTTTAATTTGTTGAGTGCAAGGGCAGTTATTGGGGTGCCGGCGATCTTATTTCCTGTAGCGTCGTATATAGTTATAGCTGCGTTAATTATTTCTTCTGAATCCAGTTCGGGTAGCTCAATCCTGAAAACAAACCCGCATTTTTCTCTTTCAACCCATTGGACGGCATTTGGATTGTGTGTCAGTGTTAACAATTTATTATCAGCACATGGCCGGGATGGGTTTGGTAGAATTGTAAGTGTGTTTTCCAGTTTGTTATATGCCGGTATAGTTAGTTTGACAACACGTGATTCAATTTCTTTATGCTCAGCATTAATAAGGGTATAATGGACAATAACATTAGAAGCGATATCGGTCATTCGTTTTAAAATGATGTCAGATATAGTTCCACTTCCTGATACAGAAAATGATTGAGCTGACAACCGGGTAAAACCAAGCTGGACACGGCTATTTGTTTGCTGAACCTTTGCAAAGATATCACCATTCTGTTCGGTTAATTTGCCTTTTTCCAGATAAGCGTCGTATTCTAGGATTTCATTGTTAAATGAAATGATATATTTGCATGAAACAAGGTCTGTAACATTGTTTACGTTACAGTGAACAGTTACATTTTTTTCTTGATTGGATACAAGAAATACGGCGCTGGGGTCTTCGGACAGATCCTGGTCCTCCTGTATCTCAGCAATACTATTGTCATACCCATTGTTATCAATCGACCAGTAATACATCTGAATAAAGACACCGAGGTCTTCATAATTAAACAGGGAGTCCCCAACGACAGTTAAATATGGCGGTTCACCGGTTGAAGGAGCCAGTTCCTGTATACTATCAGGGTGGGTGATACCATTGGCGCTCTTGTACCAGTATTCCGATACATATGAAAAATCGAGGAAATCGACACCGCCGTCTTTATTGAAATCACCGGTAATAGCCACTGTAGAATCGAGGTTATTGAGAATAAACTCTTTCGATTCACCGCTCTGGCCGGTAAAGCTTTTATCGGAAGGTACCAGTTTTACTTGCATATCCTGAATAAAAGTGTTCGGCAGATCAGTTTTTGAATGCCAGATAAGCGAACCTGAATATTCTGATGGAATAATACTATCAGTTTTACCGGTGGTACTGGTAGTTTTTACCCAGCCCGTATCAGAGGCAAAATAAAGACCTGCTGCAAGAGTGTCGCTGTTTTCATCATTCAGCTTATAGGTAACGGTAATATCACCGCTTAACGTATCGCCAACAGGAAGGGTTAACGGGTCGCATACTGGTATTCCCTCGTTAGTTACAATAATCTGAGTCGAGTCGGCAATTCCGGTATCCTGATCGAATGGGGTGATTTTTAACCACACGGTTTTCGATACTGCATCAGGGAAATCGACGCTTGATTTCCATGTAATGGAAGCGTTTGCATATTGTGATGAATCGATGCTACCGGTATCACCGGAAACAGATGCCGGCTGCCAGTTAACAGCATCTTCTGAATAATAAACAGATATACGAATGGTATCATAGTCCGGATCGGTAATTGCAAAAGGGACCTCCACATCGCCATTTTGTTCACCGGTAATTACCGGCACAGCAACAGATGGTATTTCGTTATTTGATAACGAGAAATGATTAGTGTTAATCTTTTGTGTATTGGTATCGGCTTTAAAAGTAAAATGAAGTTTTACATTGGATGCGTTGCCGGTAAAATCCTTCTTTGACACCCAGATAATAACTGCACTGTCATAATCCGCAGCCTGGATAGCTGTTCCGGTTGCCAGGGTTGCGTTATAATGTGTACCATCGTTTATAGAAAACTCAGCCTTTTCTATGGTAATGGCAGGATAATCAGGTGCAGTGATACGTACTGCCATAGTGACTGTGTCATTAACAACAACCGGTTGTTTGATACACTTCACGATAAGCGGGATGCTGTCGTTATTGACATGAAAGTTTTCCGTTGTATCAGGTGTGCCCATTCCCCATCCATCAGAGGGCGTTGTTGAGAATTTGACTGTAGTAATATTTTGTGTATCTATATCAGCAGTGGAATTCCAGGTTACAGACCCTATATATCCGTCCGGCCCGATCTTGGTTATATCAACATTCTGTGTAGATTCCCAAATGGAACCGCCATCAAGAGAATAATTACATAAAAGGGTAATTGAGTCATTTGTTACATCTGATACTACATACGGTATAACAACATCCCCGTTTTGTTCTCCGGTTGGCGTGGTGAGCACGATTGATTGTTTCTGGTAGTTATCCAGGTGGAAGATAATGGTGTCAGAAGTACCGGAGGCGTTATCTGTGGGAATTATCATAAAGTAAAGACTGTCCTCATCAGCAACAGGTAATCCGGAGATTTTGCTTGGCCATTTATCGCTCAACTGTTTGCCGTTATAGAAATCACTTGGAATAGAAACTGGAATGTTTGGTAGAGTTGCAGCGGTCCAGGATGAGCCGTTAGTTGAATAGCTGCAGGAAATGTGCAGTGTGTCGAGTTCTGTGTCCGTAAGGGTAAAAGAAATAGAAACCGTGTCGGATTGCTCTTGCACGATTGGATCAATCGAACAGGTTGGAGGAACATTCGGTGTTGTCACAGTGGTGAAACTGCCGGTGTTCCAATTCGGGACTTCATCTTTCACAAATATAGAGAAATAATATTTTGTATCAGATGACAGATTGGTAATAAAGAAGGAATCTACTGTGTCAGCCAGCATTTTCCAACTGTTTCCAACTGTATCGGCAATCGTGGTGATTGCAGCGGTGCTGTAAATTACCAGCTGGGAATCAGCATCCTGTGAAAGCGAGACTGCCCAGGTTAATGCTATTTCAGCCGGTGAAACAGCTGTTGCAGTTACAGCCTTCACCGTATCCGGTGCCTTGAAATCCAGTACCAGGTCCGGGTTTGCCATTGAAAGAGTATCTGAAAGTGTTTTCGGATCAGATGCAATAATCCTGACCTGCACACTGTCGCTTTCCAACGTATCGGTTAACTGTCCTTTTGCGTGCCATCGGATATGGCGGTGAACAGATGAATCTGCGGCTGAGACAACTCCTGTGTCACCTTTCATGTTTGTCAGCGGTTTCCACACAGGTGAAAGTCCCACTCGGTATTGTGCTGTGATGGCATTATTTGGTGAATCCTGATCACGCAGTTGATAGGATATATCGACGGTGTCTGATCCATCATTACGCAGAAAAACCGGCAGAGCTGCCGCAGTTCCATTGGTATCGAATAATTCGGGAGTATAGCCTAGAATATTAATGTCAAGATTTCCAACATAGGGAAAGTAATTGTGTGCCTTTATTCTTACTTTTAATTTTCCGAGAGGATTAGCATTAACGTAATCAGCCAACACTTGGTCGTTGATAACACAATTTGAGTCAGCATCTATACCGGTAACGTGTGTGCAGATGATACTGTCATTTTCGGTAAGAAGCGCCACCCAGGTAAAGGGCGGAGTTCCTGCGGTGAACGTAGTGCCGGTAATTACAGAGTCATAAGATGGATGCAGGGAATCAGGGGTTGCGGTCCATATTGATAATGCCGGATCTCCAAAAACATTTGTATTATAGGCGCAATATCTGATAATGCCGAAATAACCAGTTGGGTCGGTTGCGGTTGTGTCGTTTGCGAGTATTATTCCCACATTAGCCTCTCTTGAGTCTACATGCATTCCTTCAAGAAAAGGTATTCTTTTTCCCTGATTAAAAAGGGCATCATGAAAATATCTGTTTAATCTGGCTTCAGGAGCATTAATGTCATCATCATCACCAAATGAATGGTTATTACTCAGATAGGTTGCAACAGCGCCATTTGAAATTGTAACAAATGTTTCTCCCCAACAATCGCCTGCTTCATCAAAATTGCCGGCCTTATTTGAACATGACATTAAGAAAAAGAAATTATGATTGTTGCCATCGTTTGTAATCCAGGTGTCATTAATATTGGATTGATTTGTCTGACATGCAAACGTATTATTCCCTGCCCCTGTATGATTAATCCATGCAGGATAATGGCTGTCAATTTCTTGTTTAAGACCGCTGTTTATCCATGAAAATGAAGAGCCATTCTGTTTGTCAGATAATTCGACAACCGCCCATGAGCCGTCATCCGGTATTCCCTGTGTTTCAAATCCAAAGTTATTGCAGTACCCGTAAGATTGTAAAACCACATCTATTCCCCATATATATTGTCCGGGATCATCAGCATCTTCCCATAACTGATCTCCTAAATACAGTGCCCGTTTAACTTCGTCTTTGACAGGATTTTCGGAATACATGAAAGTTTTGTTTGATAGATTTTGATAATCCGATAAACCATCAATAGGAAAACGTGCTACATAAACTTCCGCTAACATATCTTCATTCCCCGGCAGTCCCCATTTATCCTCACTTCCTTTCCAGTCTCCGTCCAAGCCTTCGTAATACAAGTCTGTGGCTGAATACAATTCATTTTTCCTGTCCGACTGATGATAATGATCGTAGAAAATAGAATACAATTCTCTACATGGTATGCTGTTTTCACCTGTTCCCTCATTATCTCCACCAAGGAGTACAAAGGTGATTTTGTTTTCATTGAACTGCCTTTTAATAAAAGTCCTTAATTTTTCAGGAAAATCTACACCAGTATTTTGAGGGTCTGCGAGAATATCTTTAATTGAATGAACTTCAGTTTTCATTCCTCTTCTTTTATTAAAGTCAACGAAATCATCCCAATCACCATTAGCCATATCCTCGCGTGATACAATTAAGTAATCATAATCGTCCGCGTCTTTTTCCGTGAAGGGCAAATCTAACACGGCGTTTTTATTGTCAACAATTCTTTGTAGTATACTTTTAATAAAAGGAGTACAATTATATGCAGCGACATCCCTTGAAGCATCAACAGGTTCCGTTTCCATTATGACAGTTACTTTTTTATAATAATAAAGTTCTTCCTTTACAGGATTATATTGAAAAGGTGTAACAGCAGTAATACCAATAGGAATACCACATTTAAATGCCGTCTGAGGAGTATATTCATTTCTTTTTATACCGGGATACAATTCGTCTCTTTGATAAAACTGATTTATCATACTAATGTCAGCCGCATTTATGTCACTTTTTTTCCTATAATTCCCCCTTTTATTATATACAGGTAAATGAGGTTTGAGATAATAATTACCTTCACTTTTTACAAGATCTTCATATTGCACACTCACTGATTTGGCCTGTCTCCCGACTGGTAGAAGCAACTTGACAATTTTTACGCATACTTCCGGTGCGTAAACTTCTGCGATAGGGAATCCGTCTTCACAGGATACAACATTATCCCTGACTACCGGCTCTGAAAAGTGTAATACTTTTGTTACTGTGTTCGCAGAAACAACTAATACGCAGAATCCCATAAGAGATAAAAACTTTTTAAACATAAATCCTTCTTTCATGCAAATTAAATCGTGGAGATTTCTAATGTTCTCTTTTAGTAATCATCTTTTCCATCATTATCTCCACAGACAATTTTATCATAGCCAATACAGACCACAGGCCCATTTTACAATGTTATTCAGATACAACTCCTGCGGATTGAACGATAACGCAACCCCGAACAGTATCAACAGATACGGCAGTATTATTTTTATCTCTCAGCACACAGCTCAGGCCGACTGTCCCACTTACCGTAATGTTGGCAAGAGAGAGTGAAATAACAGTGCAGTTACCGGTTATCGGTGTGTTGTTGTTCAGAACGGCAATATCAACGATACTGTCGCTTGTCAGGGTGCCGGCGTTTGCGCCGGTAGTATAGAGCAGACTGTCTTTAACTATAGTGGCACCGCTTACCACGCAGTGCATCATGTGTGCAGCTGAAATACCCTTGGTGCGGATCGTTATATCAGCGGTGTCGCCATAGGTGATATACTGCTTATAGGGTGAAACGTATACTGCGGTTGTCGGCAGAATCGTTGCAAGTATCTTTATAGAATCAGTATAACTGTCGGTATTATTCGGATAACGGGTTTGCATAAATATGGAATGGCTGCCATCATCGAGGTTTTTCTCCTGGAATATGGGAGAGGTGGACCATGTATGCCAGTAAGTACCGTCAATACTGAACCTGTATTCATTATATGGTGTATTTCCAATAACAGTTATATATAGGCTGTCAACAGTCAGGATACTGTTTTGTGTAATACTGGTATTAGCCCAGTCAATAGTCAGGCTCGGCGGTGTATAGCTCTCGCCGCTTATATCGAATGGATTGTCTTTTTTTGCCGTGCAGGATGCCAACACGACGATACTGCATACACTGAGAAAAATTGAAATTCTTTTCATAGTACTTTCTGTCCTAAAATAGAATAATTAAAAATTAACAGTAACGTTAACAGCTTTTAATTCAGGTGTTATGAATGTATTTACAGATACCTTTGATTTCTCTTTTCTCTTCGGTCTTATAATAAAAAGTACAATTGATGTGGGTATGAGTGCTCCTGATATGCAGGTGAAAACAGCAGCTCTGGTATAGGCGGTGTTCTCCTGTTCATGATAGGAATCCATGAGATCCTGCTGTCCGGCGTGCAATGCGAGGTACTTATCATGATAGTCAGCTTTTTCGACCCAATAATACGCGCTTACGGCACCCATACCGACTGCAGCGGTGGCGCTTGCTATAGCGAAGGCCGTCTGCACCGGATGACGTTTTACTTTTATTTTTTTGTCTTGTTTTAATGTTGAGGAGTCGTCTTTTGAAACAGGTTCCAGCAGATCGTTTACAGCCTTTATTATTCCTTTGGTGAGCACATCCTCAAGTGTGCCCTTAAATTCTATAAAAGAACTTTTTACTATTTCTCCTGTTTGCACATTGACGATTTTCAAAGATATTGAATAGAGTTTACCTACTTTTCCAATATTACCAAACACAGTCTTTTTTACACCAAGGAGCTGTCCGATTTCCACCGCACACTCGGCACTAGTGCATCCTGTCTGCTGAAACCCCTGTTCTTTTAGTATATCATCCATCTGTGATCGCTCTAAAATTATGTATTCACCTGTTTTTAATATTTCATTTATAACTTTACCAGTCAGGGTTACGGATTCGGATGCTGAAATCTCTCCCTTCAGCTCAATAACCGCAATATGTTCTTTTTCAGATTGAGCATAGAGCAGTGTTGATACAAAAACGATAGATGTAATTATCAGTCGATTAAATTTCTGGAGTATAATCAATGTACATTCCTTTTTTTAATTATTATCGATAGGTCACCAAAACTTTATCTGTAAAATATATTGTCGAATAAACATTACAAATATAGAAACCCGGAATTTTATCCTTATAATATACCGTGCCCTATTGACTGTGATTCGGGCAATACTGGGAAACAGGTACTATTGTTTTTACTTTAAATATAGAAACAGGTTTAGAAGATGTCTGTGACAATCATCACAATTATATCATTTTTGTGGTATCTGTAAGAATTGATTTATTCCAGCTCCAGCACAATAAAGGAACACTTCGGTTTAGAGAGGATAAATTTCCCTTCACGGTGAACAAGGGCTGCAACAAGTTCATCCTTTCCGTCATTGTCAAAATCGCCGATAACAAAATCACGGATGAATTCGGGGAGGATGCCGGTTTTCCAACTGGTTTTTAAAGCCATGCCGTCCCATTTCAGGACTTCGATATGGCATTTGTTATAAATCCTGACCTTGCCAAAGATATTGCGGGTGACATCATAATTTTTTACTGCTATAATTTCAGCTTTCCCGTCTGCATCAATATCATGCACACGGATTCGCATAGGTAGATAAATATTTGCACCTTCTGAAGCGAATCCTTCCTCAATCTTGTAGTAAAAGGTGCTGCCGCCCAGTTCCTCCTTACTTTTTCCTATTATTTCACCCTTTGAATTGATTATGGTAACAGTGCTGTTTTTGTCGTATGCAACAATCAGAGGCTGGTTTTTTTGCGAAATATCACCGTAGGCAAGGCCTATAAGGTTAATAGATACATCCTTGGATGAGATAAACTTTTTTTCCGGGAGATATTTTCCCTCTTCCTCATTCCATTTCATCTCAGAGATAACTCCTTTATAGGGATTGTTCCTGATATGCCGTTGGCCAAGGAGGAGCGGTGTGTTGTCCTTTTTCTGCACTACACGCAAGTAGTAATGCAGGTTTTTGGAGATGGTAGTATACCCGATACCTTTATATTCAAGGACAAGTGAACTGAGCCCTTTCTGGTATGAATCCAGGGCAGTGATAAATATTTCGGGAAACCCGTTACCATTAATATCAGCGATATCGATACTGATCGGATATCGAAATTTGATCTTTTGTATATCAGCGATTTTTTCCAGTTTTCCATTTTCACAACGGTAGGTCTGGAGCATTTTCGGCGTAAGAACGAAAAGCTCATTTTTCCCATCCTTGTCAATATCAGCGATAGCCAGGCCATTTATCAGGATAGGGTAAATCTCACTTTTCCAGAAATCCTGATCTGATTTTACAGTAGTATCAGCCTTTATAAATGCGGGATTTATTGCAGCCTTTTTCTCGGTGGTGTCTGTTTTAACCTCTTCCTTTTCGGCAACCTGAGGTACTATTGCTGTGTCACTGATTACCGTATCAGGTTGTTCTTTCCCCTTTTCTTCTGTCTTTGATTCACCTTTAAAGAAAGAGTCGATGATATCAGTGGCGAAACGGTTGATATAAGGGATTACTCTGTCAAGACCGGTTACATTTTTCGATATAGTGAGGGGTTCCTTTTTGCTTGATACATCAATGATCTGAGCATCGACTTTTATAAGAGAATCGATAGTTGACAGGGCTCCCTGTACTACAAGATCAGCCTGCAGTTTTGAGCCAACCATCAGAGCTCCGGCCTCGCCGGTAAAATTTTTTGTCTCTTCACACGCTTTATCTGTAGAATCGCGGTTGATAATTATTACCGAGTCTGTAGCTGATGACAACCGTGCAGAAAGGAGGTCATAGATACCGTCTCGGAGTTGAGTCAGGGTTGTATCCTCTGGAATAGCAAAAGGGATTAATGCGATTTTAACAGGTTGTGCGAGAATGGATGAGAAGGTAATACAAATGGTTAAAACCAGCAAACCCAGGGTGAAAATATTCGATTTTTTCAATGTAATGCTCCTCTTTCTATGTTTTTTTAACCTTTGAACCCGGAACCCGGAACCTATGAACCTGGGAACGGTTACAAATATACATAGGCGTATTCAGGAAATACAATATTGACCATTTAATGAGATAACAGTTCCTTAGTTTCAGATACTTTCAACCCGAAATCGGCCTTGAATATGGCCTGCTTCAGAAGAGGCTGGAACACCGGGGAAAAATCAAAGTTACTAACTGTCTTAAAAAAATAGGGAAATGACACTCACTTTCTAATTTTTTACAATTTCTTTAAAAATTAATTATACATGCCCTTATTTCCATTGATGCTAAATAAGTCATAAAAATCAATTGGTTATAAATGTTTATTGTTTTTGTAGTGATTGTTCTGTATAAAAAAAATATAAATAGTGTTGAAAAAATTGTACACAAAGTGCCAAAAATGTGGTATATTATTAAGGGAGAGGAAAGTTGTTAAAGGTGAAATAATATAAAGTCGAAAAAATTGATTTATACCCCATTTACATTGAAGTTTTATGTTTAAGGACAAGCAGATGAGTAAATTTAAGGTTGGTAGCGCCATTTCATTTGTATTGATCGCTTCTCTATCATGCTATTTTGATCCGGTCTACGATGCAAATTCAAATGGTACCAGTGAAGTGGTGATAATGCTGGAAAACACTTCACAGATCGATGTGTTCAGGGTGACAGTATCCGGTACTGATATGGACTCGATACGTTTTCATCATCTTGCAGGACATGATACAATAAATTGTTATGTACCGGATGGCGAGGAAAGAGTTTTTGTAATCGATGGATATGTTTCCGAAAAATTGCGTTACTCAAGTACGATAATAGTTGATATATCACAAACGGAAGCTTGTTATTCCGTTACCATGAAGAAAATTGAAATACCGATTCCGGATGTTCCGGATAGTATTACCGCAGAGATAAAAAGTAAAAATGTTGTACAATTGGCCTGGAGTGAAAAGCAATATGCAGATGGATATACATTATACCGGACTACTGATACTACCACTGGTGGTTTGCCGAAGCATTGTGATAAACCGCCCTATCTGGACAGCTCGGTTGAAATGGGAAATCTGTACTACTATTGTGTTGCTGCGTATAATACTACAGGGCAATCAGCCAAATCTTCCTATATTTCAATTTTAGTTCCTGTACTGTTTGATGATCCGCCGGAAAAACCGGAGGGGGTGGAGGCTGAAGCGCTTTCAGCTTCATCGATACATATTTCATGGGAAGAGTCTGATAAGACGTCTCAATACTATATCTATCGTATAGAAGGCAACGGGGTGCCAAATATCCTTATCGATTCAACAATAGAGACAGAGTACAACGATGCAGGTTTGACTCCGAATACGACCTATACCTATGCTGTTTCCGCTGTTAATAATATCGGGGAATCCCCGAAGTCCGCAAGCGCGGCTGCTACAACATTGTGTCCGATACCGGATGTGCCGGAGAACCTTTCGGCAAAAGCGCTATCAGAGGCTACCATTGAAGTATCCTGGGATAATGTTGAATTTGCCGCTTCGTATATTGTCTTTAAAAGCCTGTATGCCAATGATCATTATTTCATAGTTGATACGGTATCCGACACATCTCATGTCATCTCAGGGCTGAAAGCAAATACGACCTATTATTTCAAGGTAAAAGCACTTAATGCCTCAGGAACTTCAGATTATTCTGAAGTTGCATCGGCAAAAACTTTTGAGGAATCCAATGATCCGCCGGATGTGCCGACCGGTCTTACCGCCCAGGCGCTCTCCTCCTCTTCTATTAAAATTGACTGGGATAATGCCTCAGGCGCCTCATCATATAATGTATACCGCAGTTTGACGTTATCCGGGGTATACGCAAAAATTGCGTCAACGGTAAATTCGGAATACACCGATACAGGGCTGGATGCGCAGACAACGTATTATTACAAAGCCAGTGCTGAAAACAGCGCCGGTGAATCCGGTCTGTCATCTGCTGATTCGGCAACAACGATTTCTTTCATAGAAACGCCGACCGGCCTTACAGCCCAGGCGCTCTCCACAACAAGTATTAAACTGGACTGGAACAGTGTTACCGGTGCAACCGGTTATAAAATGTATCGCAGTTTGTCGTTAAATGGTACATATACGGAAGTGGCATCACCCTCTGCAAACACCTGTACTGATGAGAATCTCACCTCTGCCACGACCTATTATTATAAGGTTTCTGCGTTAAAGGGTGCTGATGAATCGGCAAAGAGTGACGCCGTACCCTGTGCTACACAAGGCGAAGTGCCTGAAACCCCTACCGGCCTTTCTGTTGAAGCACACTCTCATTCAGAGATTAAAATTACTTTCAACGCTGTGTCGAATGCGACGGGATATAATGTTTACTGGTCATCGAGTTCAACCGGAAATTTTGAACTTCTTTCCTCGATTGGTTCGACAACATATACACATAGCGGTTTAACTCCCGAAACGGAATATTTTTATAAAGTTTCGGCGACCAATGGCGCCGGTGAATCTGACCTTTCAGAAGTTGATTCCGCAACAACACTGGAAGAAACAGACCCTTATGCAGTGATAGATTACAGTAAATGCAACAGTTGTGGGAGGTGTACCAGGGATTGTCCTACGGGCGCCTGCTATTATGACAGCCAGTCAG
>CBDVBE010000120.1:0-15577 GCA_965372145.1 uncultured bacterium
TTTGGACTATTATAAAATACAAGGACTTACGAATTTGAATGCGGAACTGGGGTTAGGGCAGCGCCCGCATCCAACGCATTTGGTGATATACGCGACCTTTTTCGCAAATGTAGTTTCATTCACCGCATTTGATTTATCAGACTCCCCAATGCTGTTATATGCCGAAACTTTATAGTAATGTTTGGAGCTTGGATCGAGATCATCATGAGTGAAAGAGGTACTTGTAATGGAATCAAGTGCTGTATACTGCCCGGTACTGCTCGTTGCGTGGTAGATTATATACCCGTCTGCATTCGATACGGAATTATAGGTAACCTCTATCTCCGAGTAGGATTGAGCTTTTGCGTCTACATTGGTAGGGGTATCGGGCGGCGGCAGCAAGGTCGTAGCATCTGCCGCATCGGAAAGCGCTGACTCTCCTCCATTATTAAACGCTGAGACCTTGTAATAATACTTTGTATCAGGATCCAATCCGGTATGTGTAAAGGGCGATGAACCGACCGTAGCAACACTGTCATAGGTCCCGGTCAGTGACTCGTTACTATAGATAATATACCCGTCGGCGCTCGACACCGTATTAAACTCAATCTCAATCTCTGTCGCAGTTAATGCAGTAGCCTGAATACCGTCAGGGATATCCGGGACTTTCATCTTGGTGGTTACTTCAACAGGATTTGTCTGTAGTGATTCTCCTGCCTGCCCTTTAGCTGAGATTTTATAGAAATATGAAGTATTCTCAGTCAGGCCGTTGTCGGTATAAGTGGTCTGGTCAGCTACCGCCACTTCAAGATAGGTGCCATTCTGCGTGTCCGAGCGGTATACCGGGTATTCATCAGCCCCGACCACGCTGTTCCAGGTAAGCTCAACTGTTGAATCAGACAAAGCTTCCGCATCAAGACCGGTAGGTATCTTGATAACAATCATTGTCTGTGCTGATGCAACATCTGATTTCTCGGATTCCCCGGCATTATTTGAAGCAGAAACCTTATAATAGTACCATGTTTGTTCATTTAATCCGGAATCAGCATACATCCCATCAACAGCAGTACCAACGGATGAAAAAATACCGGTGGAACTTTCACTGCAATACACTGTATATGATGAAGCATTCTGAACAAGCGGCCACTCGATAAGAATTGCAAAGGGTGAAAGAACTTTCGCAGAAACATTAACCGGTTTATCAGGCGGATCGGGAATCTCCTCCAAAGTCTTTGCAGATGCAACCTCAGAAAAATCTGAAATTCCACCGCTGTTTTTTGCCTTCACTTTATAGTAATAGGTGGTCTGGAAATTCAACCCGGAACTTATATGTGTGTTTGTTGTCTCAGAAGATCCATCCTTTAAATAATTCCCATCCTCTTTATCACTACGGTATACCTCATACTCTTCAGCATACTTTATTTCATTCCAGGTAATCCTGATACTGACATCGGATTGAGTCTCAGCCTTGACATTCTCCGGTATTTCAGGTACCGGCGTCAAGGTTGTCGCAGAGACCTTGGGTGATTTCTGGGATTCACCCTTACTATTCTTTGCCGAAACCGCATAGGAATAGAGCGTCATCGCTTCCAAACCGGTATTCACATAGGTAGTATTGTCTGTTGAGTCGATACATTGACTTGGCGAACCTCCCCCTTTTACTCGAAAAATCCGGTATACCGAGGCGCCTTTCGAACGTGTCCATGACAAGGTAATGGATGTTTCGGCGATATCTTTCGTTGCCAGATCCTGCGGAACATCCGGAGGGAAATCTATACCCGGGATATAAATATCCATAAAAGATGAAAAATCCGATAGCCCTGAAACATTATATGCTTTCACAGCATACCAATGGGTACGCTCCGAACTGACCTTACTGTCATAATATTCAGTCACGTCAGTAAAACCAATAGAATCAGCAGGGCTGCTAATGTCATTTGTACGATAAATGATATATCCGTCGGTATTCTCAGATGCATCCCAGGTTACTTTGACAACATCGTCCTGAAGAAGTTCTAAAGAAATATTTCCCGGTGGTTCCGGCGTTGGCCCCTGATCAGAAACGTAGATTTTATAAAATGCCGAAGTATCTGATTCACCGGCATAGCTGTATGCTGAAACTGCATAGTGATAGGTCTTGTAAACAGTAACACTGTTATCCTTATAACTTATATCCGGGGTTACCGCCAGTAATTGTGCATCGTCTGAAAGGTCTTCCTTACGATAAATCCTGTACCCAGCCGCATTATCAGTTCTTTTCCAGTTCATCTCCACAATAGCGTTTTCAAGGAGTCTTACTTTTACGGAATCCGGGACATCCGGCACAGGGATTACAATTTCATCCAGTCTTACAACAAAAACAGTATCTGTCTCCTTGATTTCAGCAGTAAACGTTTTTGTATATAAACAAAAACCGCTGATATATCCATTTATAGTAAACACCCGATCTTTGCCGGGTTTGACATAGAATTCAAGATTTTCACCTTTATATTCCTGAAAAAAGTAAACACTGTCCTTTTGTGAGCCAACAGACTTAACGGCCTTTACCTCGATAAGTTCAATATCATCACCGTTCTCCAGGACAATGGTCACATTATCCGGATTTTCAACGGTTTCATTGGTATAGGTGGGATCAAAATAGCAGGAAGCAATAATAAGTAAGAGTATAAAAAGACTGTAGGAGATCTTTTTCAAAATCATGTACTGACACCCATTCAGGAAATTAAATTATCATCATTTTTGTATTTACAATGATGATAAAAGACGAAAATGTGCGATGATTTACAATAAGACAGTGATATTTATGAAGATAAGTGCCCCGCCTGTTAGTATACAATATATACAATATATATGCACTTGTCGCATTTTTTTTATACACTTATTTCTTTTAAACTATAAGAAAATGAGAAAATTAACCGCTATAACCGATTATTATTATTACAATTACGAATTTTAGATTTCATACATGAAATTCAGGTACATAAATTACGGTTATAATATAAACCACATAACAGGTTGCTATTATCGTAAATTTTATACGGATAAAATCCATAAAATGTACTCCAAAGGTGTACAAAACATGTTAAATTGAGATTCACTAAGTAAAAGACTGTTTTTAATTTTATATTATTGAGTGCACTCTAAAAACTTTTCAACAAGGAAAACCGGTATTTAACATGGCAGTAAGGGCACAAAATTTTGTGCCCCTACTGCGATGAAACATACTTTAAATACAGTAGACAGACTTTTTAAAGTGCACTCATTATTAAATTTTTAGTATATTGTTTAGTATATTGATAAATAAGCTATTACTTCGAAGGATATGCATGAAAAAGTTGATTTCTATGCCTCCCTTAATTCTATCGATTGCTTTATTAACTTTATCTTCCGGTTATTCCCATACATATGAAGACGATTCTCTCTCGGTTAGAGCTATCCTTGATTCAAACGGTCTTGACACAGTTCCTGTTAATTCAGTTACCGATTCAAGCGCAGGCAGAATCATAAAGCTTAATCTTGGCAGCCGGAGCCTGACTGTTCTTCCTGCAGAGATTGGAAACCTGACCGCTCTGGTGGAGCTTGTTCTTTATGATAATGATTTAAACTCAATTCCTGCTGAAATTGAAAACCTGCCCACGTTAAGGATTCTTACTCTTGCGGGAAATGACCTTACAACCATTCCTCCTGAAATCGGAAACCTTACCAGTTTAAAAAAACTATGGCTCAGCAGCAATAAATTGATCGCCCTTCCGGCACAAATAGGCAGCCTTACTAAATTAGCCGATCTGAACCTTGAACATAATGAATTGAGCAGCATACCTCCGGAAGTTGGAAATATGACCGCTTTGGAAAAGCTTTTTCTTTTTGATAATAAGCTCACCAGTCTGCCTGCTGAGATAGCAAATTGTACCGCTTTAAAAGTTATCTACCTGGAAAGAAACAATCTTTCAGCTCTCCCATCTGAAATCGGCAATTGTACCTCTCTGGAAGGCCTTATTCTCGATGATAATGCAATAACCAGCCTTCCTCCGGAAATTGGTAATTGTACTGCATTGAAAGGATTGTTTCTATCGAATAACAACCTTAACAGCCTTCCTGCAGAAATAGGAAACCTTGTTAATTTGAAGGAAATTGACCTTGAAAATAACAACCTTACCAGTATTCCAGCAGGAATAGGGAACCTTGACTCATTAACCAAGTTTTCCCTTCAGGGCAACAACCTCGCGAATCTGCCTGTAGAAATCGGTAATTGTAGAGCATTAGAAGAATTTAATCTTGAAGGAAACAGCCTGGACAACCTTCCACAGGATATAGGTAATTTGACGGAATTAAAAGAATTTTATCTCGGAGATAATAACCTGACAAGTATTCCCTCCGTAATAGGAAACCTGACAAAGCTGAAGCTTCTTGACCTCTATTCCAACAAGTTGACTATCCTTCCCCCAGAGATCGGAAACATTGACAGTCTGGAATATCTCAGAGTTAAATACAATAACCTGACCAGTGTACCATCAGAAGTAGGAAACCTGACCAAATTATCATTCATGCTCGATCTGAGTGAAAATGGATTAACCAGCCTTCCTCCCACAATAGGCAACTTACAAAATCTAGAGGTATTATATCTCAACAATAATGCCCTTACAATTCTGCCGGATTCAATCATTCATCTTTCACCGGAGGTAGATTGTAATCTCGGGTATAACAAACTCGATACAAATAGTCTTTCCGAGGAAATAAAAACATGGGCAGACACCTATGATAAGGACTGGAAAGAAACCCAGTTTTTAACAGGGATAAATCAAATAAATACAGCTCTTTCTTCCGGCTTCTATTTAGCCCCGTATAATACATCACTACTGATAAAATTACCAAAAGCAGGAAAAGTAAAATTGCAGATGTACACCATGAACGGCAGATTACTCTCGACCTTGACAGATGAGTATAAAAATGCAGGAAGCTATTCGATACCGTGGGACAGTAGAAACTATAGTTCGGGTTTGTACTACTTTAAGATCACGTTAGATGCTGACATATTTGTGCATAAACTTGTTCTGGTTAGATGAGTGACATCATAAATTTTTTTGTATATTTCTTATGTTCATGGTAAAGGGGATATACATGTGTAAAGCGTTTCGACTCCTCTCTCTTTCCGTTCTGTTTGTAGGATTACAGATAGCAGCCGCTGGAGATACAACAGTAGTTTTTCAAAATGACCTGTATGGCTATACCGGCTGCGAGGATTCGTATGTATATACAACCTATGGATTGGGTACGGAAAATTTCGGAGAACTTGAGGAGCTGAAAGTTCATAGAGAGAGCTGTTGAGGAAATCCTACGGCCCGGGCGGTCATACGATTCGATCTTTCATTAATCCCATTAAAGCATGAGATTAAAGAAGCTATACTCTCTTTATATGTTTTTAACCATGGCATAATGGAAGGTACTTCAGAACAGCCGGATAATGATGAAAAATCTATCTACAGGATAATCGAGAGCTGGGAAGAAAACAGTGTGACGTGGAATGACCAGCCTACCTTCTCAAATGTCGCACTGGACGAAAAGAGCAACACCTCTATTGCGATATGGGAAGATTACAACGTTACTTCAGCAATAAAAGAAATAGTTGAGGGTGGAATTGATAATTATGGCTTTATACTGAAATTCCCCTGGGAAGATGATTTTACCGGGGCACGGATACGATCTTCAGAAGCAGCCGAGCAATCTGAAAGGCCAAAGCTGACGGTGACATATAATTTAGACACAGATATTGGCTATACAATACCTGCGCAAAGCAGACAGATCCTGATAAAGAAAACCGCTGAATCTTTTATAGTATTTATTCCGTTCTCAGGAACACATACTATTGCTGTATCAGATGTGAAAGGACGAGAATTGACCTCTTTCCGGACTGATCAAAACAAGCTATGGTATCAGATCCCACGCCCCCTATCTTCCGGTGTCAATATTATTAGTATTAACACACCGAATAAAAAGGTTGTTGAAAAGTTTTTGTTTGTTCAATAAAAAAGCCCATCTTATAGAGATGGGCTTTACAATCTAAAAACCGGTAATAACAATTAACTGCTTTTATCTGACAAACCAGACTTTACTAACGATTGTCCTTCCCGGCATTTTAATACTTACAATATGCATGCCTGATGAAAGAGATCCCTGCACTTCATACCAGCCTCTTCCATTTGTGGTGGTAAATGCGGCAATCTGTTTTCCCTGCACATCGGTAACAGCAACATCAAAGCTTCCTGCAAAGGGCATATACACAGAATATGATCCGGCATTTTTCCTGATCGCTATCAGTTCTCTGGCTTTATTCAGGTCATAGATGATACTCGTTGCACCTATTTCGAAAGAACCCGATTCATCATCTCCGGCATTGCCAATCTCATCGTAGGCAACAACTTTTATCTTGCAGTTGTTTGAGACATCATTAGAAACGGTCCAGGAATAGGTCCCGGTATTATTATCCGCACTATCGACAAGGTCCCACGTAGAACCGTCAGTTGACAGATAAATCGCCCGTGATACGACGCCCACATTATCGGTAGCAGTCCAGGTGATATCCTCTGTGGCGCCAACAGTCAGGTCATCACCACTTGAAGGCGATTTCACTTCTACTTCCGGCGGCTCGCTGTCAATACCCGATAAAAGTTCCTCTAATTTACTATCAAATTTGAGGTATTCCGAGTTAACCCACTGTTTTGCTGTCGTCTCATTCCAATTACCACTATTATTAGGGGGCCAATGTGCTGCAAAGGCAATTTTCTTATCGAGGCCGATGACTACAATTGATGTATACATTGCCCTGAATTTTTTAGATACGATACATCCGGTGCTTAATGTCGGATTGTTCCCATCAGGTCCGTCATCTACAAGCGCGGGAATCGTTACATCCGGGTATGCTTCTCTATAGCATTCATAGTGTACTATTCTATGTGTTACATTACTGGGCTTTGTGAAAGGCTGCTGGTACCACCAATCACCCGGTATTTCTTCGAATTCGTGACTATCATCATACTGTGACGGGTGCGCTTCCCAGTGATAAAGCTCATACATTACATGTGCCGGATGGTCCTTATACTTGTTATAAATGTTCATTTTCTTGGTATTCACGCCTACAGCGTTTACATTATGGCAGAAAGGCTGTCAGGTTATACTGCCGAAGATAATCGACACAATCTTTTTCCCATACACATCATCGGTATTAAACGATTCATCCTTATACTTGTATATGGTGAATTCCGGAGCTGCCGCTCCTACCTGTATACCATTCTGGGCGTAGAGCGGTGATATTCCTATGAACAGGATCAGCGCAATTGCACCTATTTTTTTTAAAACAGACATCATGCCCTCCTTGTGGAATATTTGGTGAGTGAATTAATTATTACTTTTATTGAGTCTAAATTTATTTACCTTCTTTATAAGTAAATGTATCCTCAAATTATAAAACGCTCAAACTGTTTAATTCAATAATGCAATTGAAAATACTTGACTTATGTTATTAGCTTCATCTGCAGAGTATACGTGAAACATGTATACTCCTGAGGGTACTTTTTTTCCGGACTTACTCCGCAAATCCCAGCAAATTTCCCTGGTTATGGGATTCATTTTTACCGTTTCTATTACTTCTCCTTTCAAATTGATTATATGTAAAACTACTGAATTGGTATACGTCGGATTTAATTGTATGGTAACCTGTTGCATTGCAGGATTATACCGGTATGATAGCAATTCATTATGCACAGGCTTTTGTCCGTGAAATAATATACCGGAAGTTGGGTTGTATGTTGCTTTAAACATGGAGAAAGAAATATCTGAAGTATCACCATATGCGACTTTACCCGTACTGTCTATTACAATAGTACCTTTCGCATACCTTCCATGATATACCTCATTTGTATCAAGTAGTTTCCAGTAATACTCGCTTTCAGTCATTTCCACCCAGAATTCATACGTGCCGTGTGGAACAAAATTACCCGCAGTATCTTTGCAGTCCCACGAAACCTGCAAGGGTTCAATATGATCCTGTATTGTTGCCCCAGTTTCACCGTCAAACGCGCCCTCAATAAGAAGACCGGTGACAGTTCTCCAAATCATCAGACAAAAATTAAAATTATAACTCCATACCTCAACTGTATTTACATACTTGTTGTCCGGGGTTTGAATCCAGATGGCAGCAACATGATTTGGGGCCAAGGAGCCGCCATAGCTTTCCGTTTTTACCTCTATATCTAATTTCTGGCTGAAACAGGGTGAAAGCAGAATTCCGACAACACATAATGTAATAAAAGCTAATAAACTGTACCTGGGTCCCATATATTATCCCACCTCATAAATTAAAAAGTACAAAATTATCTTTGCCACAGTGTGTGCACTATTGTTTTAGAATTTTTCGAAATTATTTAGCGAATTCAAGTGGTGATTTTAATAAAATTAAAATTAAAACCCTATTACTTCTTTCCAATAACTGGTACATACACAATCAAAAAGAAATATAAACAATCTTTCTTAATCCCCCCACCAATCATTCTCTGCACACTTTCGTGTGCTTAAAACCCCTTTGGGAAAAGGTACTCTACCCCGAATGGAGTTCGGGGTAAAATTTGTAAAGCCGAAGAAAGTAGTAATATTACAGGCGAAACAGGCATACAATGTTTGGATTGATGCCTATTAAAAATATACCACAAAATAATATAAATGTGTTTTTTTTTCACAATATAAAAAAAAACTGGTGTGCACTGATAGTGCACTAAAAATCATTTAATTACAGTGATTTTTTCCGAGATACTCCCGCCGGCACTGGTAATAATCGCGATATTAAGCCCGCACGAGAGATATTTGGCAGGTATTTCAGTTCTACGGGTGTTGCAGCTTTTTAGAGAGAGCAGCTCTTTTCCCTTTAGATTAAAAAACGTTAAAGCATATGTTTTTGTACCTGGGACAAAAACCGTTATTTTGTTACCTCTTCTTATAAATTGAACACTGTGTTCCGTTTTGTTTGAAATTTGAGAGTTTATTCCTGTTGAGGTGTATGTAACGGTTAATTTTGGCCTTTGATCAAGCTCACCGTATTCAGATGAACGATAAACTCTTCCATTATTGGTATAGTTGCTTTCCTTGGGACATAGGAATTGCTTTGTCAGAAAACCATAAAACGGTTTCGCTTTCTCCACCGCATCTTTAATTGCTTCAGTTACATCATAGTGTTCAAATGTATTCGATTCAGCATAATCAGCAACGGCAACGCACGATGTATTATAATCACCACCTCCCGGCGTAGAAACAGTATCATCAATATCAGGATTGTAAAACTTGGTATCAGGATCCAGCATTTCCCATTTTGTATCCTTGTCAGCATTATTCCATGTCACTTCAATGTCAACCCACTGTTTTGAAATTGTAAAGAGAGAGCAAACATTTGGCCTGCCTTCTATTGCAATATCTCCATAAAAGAAAAACATTGAAAATGTTGCTTCTTCTATATCGGCATCTTCAGGAATTGGGGAAAGATCAAAATCTATTACCACCCGGGTAAAAGTACCTTTATCTGTTCACGATTGACAATTACAGTGTACCAAATATGCTTCATCGTTAAAATTTAAATCAGCCTCCCAACCACTTGTATATGAATCCTTACATCCTTCATAGCTGCCATTGCCATTCTGTAGTATTTTGGTAATAGACTGGGAATGAATTAGCTGCATTACAGATAACAATACTAATATTTGTATTACAATTGTGTTGCGTTTCATAAAAACTCCTGTGTTATGATCTCATTTCCCATGTAACTCTTAAATTACAATATAATTATTAAAAGAGCCTATCTTTATTTAGACAGGCTCATGTTTATAAAATAATTATAATTACTAAAATTATCTAACAAACCAGAATTTCCGTACCATTGTTTTTTCTTCAGTTCTGATACTGACAATATGCATACCGGATGAAAGCGATACGGGCACAGTATACCATAGTTTGTTATTTGACGTAGTAAATGATGAAATCTCTCTTCCCTGCGCATCAGAAATAGTAATCTCATTGTTTCCTGAAAATGGCAGAAAAATCATATACGATTTCTGTGTTTTCTTAAACATTATTCTGTTACATGCTTCTGCAATATTGCTGGTTATTTTAGTCGGACCTATTGAGAAAGTACCTGACTCGTCACTTCCTTCATTAAAAAATCTATCGTATGCACTGACTTTTATTTTGCATTCACCAGAATTATTTGTAGGTACTTCCCACGTATACGTTCCTCCTGTATTCAGATCTGCACTGTCGATCATCTCCCATGTAGACCCATTATCAGTAGACAGAAAAATTGCTCTTGAAGCCACACTGTAATTATCAGTTGCTGTCCATTCAATATTGAATGTTCCACCAGGATCAAGCTCATCCCCTGCTTTGGGAGAAGTAACTTTAACTTCAGGTGCCTCAACATCTTCTTCAAGGTCTTTTAATGCATCTGCAATTGCATTATCAAACTTATCAAAACACTGCTGCCAATCCCAGGTGTGATAATAATAGTAGGTATAGGTAAACTTCCCGTCAACTCCTATTATGTAAACGGCGTCAGGTTTTCCTTGCCAAAAGTCACTACTATTCTTTTGACCAAATAAATTATCCATACTATCTATCAAGACCGGATTAGTTGCTTTGAGAGAATCAGAAGAGTATCCATACATTTTTATTCTCTGTTCCATTGTTGATGGCTGCGCATCCAGATCAGGATCATCCCAGGCAAAACAATTCTGATTGGGTAACTCTTCCTCAATATAAATTTCAAGAACTATTAATCCAGGCTCATCTTTGTACTTTTGCCAAAATTCTTCTCTCCGCGCCGCAGACACAAGATAGGGTGGTCAGGTAAAACTTCCTGTATTTAAAAAAATTACTGTATTACCATCTAAATGATCATACAGATTCCATTCACAATCCAAGTGATAATGATAGCGTGTAAAATCTCTTGGTTCTTCCCCAGGTTTCGGAACTGCATAAAGGAAAGTAATTAAGAGAAAAAACAGAACAGAACATTTAACGAGAAATTTTGTTATGCCCCCCATAACGCCCCCTGTTTTGGTTAATTTTAAAATTTCTGATAGGATGGATGGTTATTATAAGAAATCTGGTTTCACTATACTTACTATTTATAATATATAAAAATACTATCTTAAAAATATATTTTTCCATCGGGGAATATTTTCTGTTCTCATTATGAGAACAGTTATTCCTAAATACTATTCGTTAATAAACATTGTTTGCATACCTTATAATCTGATATATTTCTCATAAAGATATAGTGCATTAATTCTATGCACAAAGGTTGTAGTGCAGTATCTTGATGTATCATATGCAAATAATAGATACAGTTTAAGGGAGGTGTTTACAATGGGGAAAGGACAAAAATCCATACCGTATGTACTTTCCATGTTTTTAATACCAGGGGAAAAATACGCATCTCGGTCTATAATCCGCAGGGAGATCTTATCACCACGCTATTTGACGGTGGTGTAAGTCAACCGGGTTCTACTACCCTTATATGGAAGCCGAAAGGGATAGCTACCGGTCAGTACTTTGTAAAAATGGACTATGGGAGACATGCACAAATTCGTCATGTCGTGTATGTAAAAGAAAACACCACTTCTCGCCCAACAGTATTTATGGCACCCATTATTTTAACTAGTCTGAGTAAAACTGATTCGATTCGATACTGTTTTTTTACTAAAAAACAATAACTAACCATATGATAAAAAAATATCTGAGATATCTTGTATCAATTCAATTCTTCATTGTTACTCTTACGCTTCTGGGCATTGTCTCTGTAATCGGTATAGTTATCCCTCAGGGATGGGAACACCCTCAGTATCTGCAAAAATTCGGAAAGGGCCTTGCATTTTTTATTATCAAATCCGGATGGAATCAAATATTTGCTTCATTATGGTTTATCATTCCCCTTGCTGCATTTATGGCAAACCTTATTTTTTGCGTATATTCCCGTATCATTTCTCTTATTACTATCCTCAGGCAGAAGCCACTTGACACTTCACTACTGCAGGAACACGAGAGTGCTAAAAAGCTACACTATTCAGACACAACTCTGGAAAATATCCGTAATCAACTCGAAGACAGCCTTGCTAAAAACCGCTACTCCTTTAGAAAAAAAGTAGAACCTGAAGCTGTTACCATAACAGCACAAAAGGGAAGAATCGGCCTTACCGGGTCAATGCTGCTCCATGCCGGTCTTGTTGTACTTATTGCCGGAGGAGTAATCCAATATTACTTCGGGGATTATACACAGACAATTCTATCGAAAGGCAAATTAATACCAATAAAGAAATACGGCATTCAAGTTCGAATGAACAATTTTGAAATAGTTTCAAATGAGAAAGGTGACCTGTTGAATTATGCGACGGCACTTGAAATCCTGGACAATGACAGCACAGTCCTTCTCAGCGATACAACAAAAGTTAATGCTCCATTAAAGTATCGTAATTTCTATTTCTATCAGGTGCATTATGGCTACGATCCGCATACCATTAAGCAATTTCATGCAATCATTATTGATACGGTAACAAAGGACACTGTGTTTAATGTCGCCATTCCATTTAACCGTAAAGTTTCCCTCGGCAAAGCTGATGTATATCTACTTTGTGATGCTTTTTTATGTGATTTTGTTTTTGACATGAGTACCCGAAAACCGCTGAACAGATCTCATGAGCATAAAAATCCGGCATTTAGAATAACCATGTTTAAGAACGATTCCCTGATAAACTCACAGTGGATATTCCTTAACTTTCCGGTGCCACATGGCAGCCACGGCCAATACAACTGCAAAATCATTTCATATAGTCCCGCATTTTTCAGCGGGATTGAAATTCGAAAGAAACCGGGTACGACTATAATCTGGCTTGGGATACTCGTAGTCAGTATCGGCATCATTCTTGTTTTTACTTTTCCTTTCAGGCAGATACTTCTTGTCTGTAAAGAGGAACAGGGAACCATACACATACTTCTTGCCCCGGATAAAAAGCATGCTCCTGACTGGTTTGAAGAAGAAACAGATACCATACTAACTTCCATGAAAGCAGGTAGTTAATGGAGC
The DNA here is from genome assembly GCA_965372145.1 of uncultured bacterium. GTDB lineage: Bacteria > Fibrobacterota > Chitinivibrionia > Chitinivibrionales > JANQEN01 > CBDVBE01. Next base: position 13,097 of record CBDVBE010000120.1, read on the forward strand.
AGTTTATAAACACGAAACTCTTTTATGGTGCTTTTTTCAGCTATTCTCTCGCAGTACTTTCCTACCTTATATTGATAGCACTGGAGAAGCGTCCCGTATTAAGAGCCTGTATCTTTTTCATGAGTATTGGATTTTTCTTTCATACATTCGGCATTATTTTTCGTACTATTGAGCTACGCCACGCACCGCTTGCAAATATGTTTGAATATATGACAGTTTTTGCCTGGTTTACAGGAATCGGCTATTTCATCATGCTAAAACTTTTTAAAAATTGGTTTATCGGAGCTTTATGTGGTATGGTTATCTTCATGCTCATGGTAGCGGCTTCCCTTTTACCCAAGGAGGGTGCCATGCAATTGATGCCGGCACTGAGAAGCTACTGGTTGAAAATACATGTCACTCTTGCGGCTGCAAGTGAAGGGGCCTTTGCAGTCGGTTTTGTATCAAGCATTCTCTTTTTAGTAAAATCATCCCTGCCGAAGTCAAGTAAATTCAGGGCACGCCTTCCAGAGACCTCACTGACCGACACTCTTACCTACCGCGCTATAGCCGTGGGTTATCCGATGTTTACAGTGGGCGCTCTTTTTGCCGGAGCTATCTGGGCACACCAGGCGTGGGGAAGGTTCTGGAGCTGGGATCCCAAGGAGACCTGCTCACTTGTAGTCTGGATCATCTACTCGGCTTACCTGCATATCCGCATTATCAGAGGAACACGGGGAAAACTCGTACATATACTCAGTATCATCGGTTTTGCTGCGGCGGTATTAACCTTTTTCTCAAGCATGTTTCTCGGTGGTTTGCATTCTTATAAATAGAACACGGTTGACAAGGATAAAGATTTTTTACTTCTTATTAATTATCTTCAGGGCTTCACGTCTGCTTAAGGGGGCCAATGAGGTTGATGCAACGAATTGTTTTACTGCTCTTGGGTTTGTCTTGGAATATTCCCGCAATATCCAGCCGATTGCTTTCTGTATAAAAAATTCCTGTGAATCAGCCAGTGCCTGTATATATCCGAACAATAGGTCGGTATCCGTCTCCTTTTTATACTTCAGCTGAAATAACAATGCTGTTCTCTGGAGCCACATATTGCCATAATACATCCATTTTTCGGTATATGGTTCAATAAGTTCCTTGTGTGCTTTAAAATAGAAGCACACCAGCCTCGAAGCTATTTTATCAACTGTATCCCACCACGATTTTGTTATGATCATATATTCAAAGAGAGAGACTATTGTATCATCTGCCCTTTTTAAATACTTCTCGAGCAGCTCCATGGCAAAATACTGATACTCCCGTTCAGGCAAGGCCCAGAGTTCCCTTATTACACGCCCTATCTCATCGGCATCAGGTAAAATATCCTTTTGCATGAATGCACGTTGCAACTCCTGTCTCTGTTTTGCCTGAATGCCAAGGAAATCGAATTTATCCTGCATATACCGTTTCATTGGCGTGGCATTTTTCTGGTTGGCATAGGCAGAAAATGTTTTCTGAACTTCCAAGACATACTGTGAAGGCATAGAGATTTAAAACCGATTTCAGGTTATTTTTAATGGATACAACAGGTCACTGGCATCCAAATCAGTTACTATTGATTCTCTAAAGGCCTAAAATAAGGATCATGCTCGTACTCATAATCATACTCATTATCGATTAAGATTATTCAGTCCTCACCATATCCGAACATGAGCACCGTTACGCTGAGCAGGAGCAAGAAATTTATCTTGGACGACAACGACAACAGGTATAATAAAATCTATCTTATAAATAATTTACATCAAGAGAAAGGTCCACATACCGGTCTGAATAGGTAAAAAACTTCCCCTCTTCAGGAGTTGCATACCCTCCCCTATCCTCCTGATACGTTGAAGAGTAATGAAAGGTAGAGATAACATCATCCCCGTCTCTCTTCAGAAAATAGGTTACCGTCTCAAAGGCAAATCTGGTAGCAGCGGTTATTGTCGAAACCTGTGGTGCTGCAAGGGAACCCATCGCTAATGCCTTGTCTATAACGTTAAATAGTCCTGAATGGGAAATCCCCTCTTCTATTGTTTTTCCAATATCTCTGGTTCCGTCATCTGATTCCATCACAGCACCATGTAATACAATCTTCCCGCCCGGATCTTTCGGGCCATACAATAATAACCCATCACCCATGATCGACAGCGAATCTCCCCGCCTGATGTTATGAAAAACAGGGCTGACAGAAACTATTGAATATTTATTATATGCTTTAAACGTCTCAGAAATAAGGTTTGTACCATCCGGTATTTTATTTTGTGGTTGTAAACTTTTATCAATACCCATGCAGAGGATATAGACCTCATTCTTTACTTCAGCTTTTCCGAATTTTTTCAAGCGGACGTCTTTGCACCAGATTTCTAATTTACTCATTGAAACTTTCTTTGATAACAGCCTGGGGTTCTTAAATTTATTAGTAAAGCAATATACTATTTGATAAGATGGTACCGGCAAGTTTAT
>CBDVBE010000121.1:0-15443 GCA_965372145.1 uncultured bacterium
AATAACTAATTTTAGGAATAAATTTTTAAACAGACTAATTATGTTTATTACCCGACAGCTTGAACCAATTGTAAAAAGGCTGGCTACACAGTATCCTGCAGTGACTATCACGGGTCCAAGACAATCCGGGAAAACAGTCCTATGCAAAACACTATTTTCAGATAAGTCATATATTACACTTGAAAATCCTGACACATTATTACGAGCTAAAACAGATCCCAATGCTTTTCTTAAAAACATGAAACATGGCACTGTGCTGGATGAGATTCAACGGGTTCCCGAGCTTTTTTCATACATGCAGGGGTATATCGACAAATACAACATCCCCGGTATGTATATCCTGACAGGAAGCGCGCAATTCGAACTGATGCAAAACATCAAACAGACACTCGCCGGGAGAACCGCACTGGTAAAACTGTTACCATTTTCCTGTAAAGAAATTTACACCAGAGATTCTTTCCCGGACATTGACACACTTTTGCACACTGGTTTCTATCCACGTATTTTTGACATGAACCTCGACCCAACCGAGGCATTGGGATATTACACTGCAACCTATCTTGAACGGGATGTCAGAGAATTTATCACTATTCGCGACCTGCATTCTTTTACGATATTTCTCAAACTGTGTGCCGGCAGATGCGGGCAGATACTTAACAGCTCTTCACTGGCAAACGACTGCAGTATCTCCAGCAACACTGCTGTTTCCTGGCTTTCCGTACTTGAAAAAAGCTATATACTTTTCACGCTCAAACCCTACTACCGCAACTTCAACAAACGGCTGATCAAATCTCCAAAAATTTATTTTTTTGACTGCGGCCTTGCCGCATATCTTGTTGACATTAGAGAACATCGTCATATACAGACGCACCCGCTTCGCGGTAACCTTTTTGAAAATTTCATCGTTGCTGAACTTATCAAACAATCCTTCAACCGAAACCGTCAACCAAACTACTATTTCTGGAGAGACAATACGGGCCATGAGATTGATCTGCTGCTGGAATTCGGGGACACTCTTCTGCCTGTAGAAATAAAATCAGGCATGACCGTCAACAGTGGTTTCTTTAAAAATCTTAATTATTTCAGGAAAATAAATCCTGCCTGTACTAAAGCAGCGCTGATCTATGGCGGTAATGATACTTTTATACAAAACAATACCTGGGTGGTCAGTTATAAAGATATTACGGTATTTGAAAATCTTGATTATCGATTAGACCCCGGTATATAAATTCAGAAATAATGAGTTATTCAATTTTAGATTGTCAATTTATTCATTTTTATTGCTCATTGCTAAACCGGTTAAAACAATCTCCGAGGATATATACCCTGCCGGATCATTTTTAGAATATTTTCCTGAACAACTATTTTATCTTCGGGATAGGTCAACCCAAACCACGCTTCGGATGTCTCCAAAACTTTAACCGAAACCATTCCTGTTTTTATTGCATAATTGACAGCCGCCGGCAGATAAAACTCAGCACCTGCAAGAGAGACCTGCGTTGCCACAAATTCCGCAAACTGCTGTTCAAGGATAGGAAAAATAGTATCTGGCGCAAAGCCCCATAAGTTCATTGACACAAGGGTATCTGCCGGAAGTGTTCCCGATTCATTATTTTTATCAGTAAAAACAATTGCTCCATTGTTGTTCTCTATTTCCTCACGTTCGATCACTGAAACCAGGTGTTCACCGTCCAGGGTACAGACACCTCTGGAAACCTTCCCGTGGCGCGAGAGCGCATTCTCAACATGAAAACCAACCATCAATAATTCCTTCGAATCACTTGTTATCTCTTTCAGCGCACTACTAAGAATTTTATAAGATTCGAGACCATAGAAATCATCTGCATTGATTACCGCAAACGGTTCTTTTATTATCTCTCGTGCAACCAGGACAGCATGGCCGGTACCCCATGGTTTCAATCGGGAATCCGGTACTGAGCATCCCATTGGAACCGCATCTAATTCCTGATAGGCATAATCCACAAGAATGTGAGACGTATAGCGCGAGCTTACCTTCTCTTTGAATTCACGTTCCATGCCTTTTGTAATTACAAATACTACTTTTCCAAAACCGGCACGGATTGCGTCATAGACCGCATAATCCAGAAGAAATTCATCATTGGGCCCAATCGGGTCGATCTGTTTAAGGCCACTATAACGGGAGCCCATACCAGCAGCGAGGATTAGGAGTGTTGGATTCATGAATATATTTCGATGTATAGTTATTATTCATGCTGTAAAGTCACCACAGCACAAAGAATAATACTATTGTTTTCTTAGTGGTTATGTCACTTAGTGACTAAATAAGTATCGATAAATTATTATCACTACTCTTCTGACGGTGATTTCAAATCCTTAAAGAAATGCTTTATATCACCGATACCACCTATTGCAACAACAAAAAACATTACCGTATAAGCTACAAAGGTAAAAATCAGAACACATTTCCATAGTAATGGCCACATTATTGCACCTCCTTTGCTTCAACAGTATCAGGAAATAGTATTGAACCAATTATCATACCCAGTGCACAGATCACGAACGTTGAAACGCCAATAACCTTATCAGATAGAAATACAATACCGCTTTTTGTCCAGGGTCCGAGTCCGGCAATGGCAAACAATCCCAGAATCAGTGCAGCCAATGCGCCTGTACTGCTGGCTCTTTTCCAGTATAATCCTGCCACAATAACGGTAAATGCCCCTGACAGGTAAATAGTTCCTGTTATCGCCATATAATTCCAGAGGGAAACCGGAGCTTCGAACCAGAGTCCCCAGATAAGCAGGAAAAGACCGATAACAACAATTGTTATTCTGTTTATTCGCAGCCGCGTTTTATCTGCAAGACCGCCTTTCAACGGAGATATGATATCCTGGGTTATCACAGAGCTCCAGCTAAGCAGATAGCTGTCATGGGTAGACATGAATGCCGCAAACATACCTGCCGCTATAATACCTAACAAGCCACTTGGAATTATCTTTGCTATAAATATCGGCATGCCATATTGAGAGCTGTATTCCCCGGATTGAAACTTTTCTAAAAGTTGCGGCATTTTTGTGGATATATAAATAAAAGCTCCGATACCCCAGAGCATAGGTACAACCTTTCTCATCAGGAATGAAAGGGATGCGCAGGCATAAAGATTCTTCGCAACTTTTGGACTTTTTGCCGCCAACGCCCTCATGGTTGCAGTCTGCCATAATGCACCGGAAGCCAGACTCAACATGACCATGAAAATGACATAAATAGTACCAAACCCTGACTGTTCAGAAACCGGATTAAAAGTAAATGTTGCGTTGGCATTTTCTGGAATGGTAAAAAGATTACTCCAACCTATCTCCTTAATTACAAAGACCGACCCTATCAGCAATCCTAACGAAAGGACTATATACTGGATAAAATCATTTATTACGAGACTGACCATTCCGCCGGCAACAGTATAAACCAAAACCATAACCAGCATGATTGTCATAAATATCTTCAACATGGCAGGATTACCCACTCCGGTCACACCCATCATAAATCGGGCTCCTGCCTGGAGGAACAGCCCCATATTCAGAATACCGCCTAACGCGAGAACAATACCACCAACGATTCTTACTTTCTGATTGTACCGCTTTTCATAATACTCGGGTATAGTCATCACCCTGCTCTCCCGCAGCTTGTAAACAATAAATCCGGTCAATCCAATTGCCAGTACCGCAGCGCCCTCAATCACCCCGATATGGAATGCTGAAAAACCGTTGATAAATCCGGCTTCCGCACTGTACATTATCGTCACAAGGCCTAACTCTGTACCGGTCAGCGTGGCAACTGCGAGAAACAACCTCAGGTTACGACCTGCGACAATGAAATCCCCTGAACTGGAGATATACTTTCTCAGGTACAGACCGATGCATAACGGTATACAGATATATACGCACACTATGACCCAGTCAATTGTGCCGAAATTGGTTGAGAAAAGCTCCATATAGTTAGACCTCCTTTTTCAAAATGATCGCGTGTTTTCCAACTCTCAGTGCCTGTATTCATAAAAATGCCGATGTTTTCAATCGTGCTCGGTCAAGACAAGTGCCACAGGCACTTTGCCTTCGTGCTCGTCCATCGTCCTCGAAAAACAAATTAAAAAACGAAGAGCCGAGGACGAGGAGGACGAGAACGAGGACGATAATTGGTCATGATATCATCGTAAGGTATTGAGATTTACATCATTCTTAAATTGAAGGGAACAGTGGATCAGAGTTCTCATTAAGAAAGGTTGCTCTGCACTATCCCCTCTAATTCCCCCTCCTTCTCCTCAATAGATTCCACCAGTTTGAACTGATTACGGCATCTATCAAGGTTGTGTGTCCCGTTCTGGGTTTTATAATAGGTATCCCCTTCCAGATAGTCTGTAAGAAAACGAATGCCCTGCTCAAAGGTAATCAGTTTCCCACTGAAAACAAGATACTCACGTTCGATTGCGGTTAAAAACTCCTGTGCCTCGGACAGAAAGCCCTGGGCGAGTGCTCTAAACCAGGAGACATTCAGGGTAATTTTACTTAAATCAGTCTCGTCTTCAGCGGCGGAACAGGTTGACGTTCTGACCATGTCACCAAAATCATACAGTACCGTTCCCGGCATGACAGTATCGAGGTCTATCACACACAACGCTTCCTCTGTCTGATCATCAAGCATGACATTGCTAAGTTTAGTATCATTATGAGTAATACGCTCAGGAAGGTCTCCGGTACGCAGCAGATTAATAAGAACGGAAGCATATTCCTCGCGTTTCAACGCGAAATCAATCTCCCTTTTACAGTACTGAACGCGACTGTTTACATCCGCATTAATAGCCGCTTCAAGGGCATGAAATCGCTTTTGCGTATTATGGAAATCAGGAATTGTCTCATGCAATTTTCCATCTGGAAGGTCAACCAGCAATTTCTGAAACTGCGCGAATGCTTTACCAGCAGCAAAAGCATGAGCTTCAGTTTCTACTGTATCACGGGTATGTGCCTCCTCAATACAGAGGAAGCAACGCCAGTACTTGTTTTTTTCATCAATAAAATATGAGGTGCCTGCATGTGAAGGAATCACCTGCAGACAGGAACGGCTGATATCTGCTGTTCCCTGTTCCTTCAGCTTATTGAAAATATGGCGGGTAACCCTTTCTATATTCTCCATAAGCCGCTCCGGCTCCCTGAAAACATGGTTGTTTATCCGTTGGAGAATGTAGCGGATTCCAGCTCCATGGTACGTATAGGTTACAATGTAGGTGTCGTGTATATGACCGGATCCAAAAGGCTCTGAATCGACATATTCGCCAGATATGGCAAATTGCTGTGCTATTGAAATACCTGTTTCCTTGATACATTTCGAGTGCTTTATAGAATTCTCCTTTACTTTCAGACTAAAAATCGTAATGATCCATCATCCATCCTGAAGAAACCTTATTGTGACCTGTTAAAAAAACCATTTAGAAAGATGTTTTCAGGTAATAATACTGACGCCTGGGAATAATATTGCCGAATCTGTGCATCTATTCCCGGAGGACACTGCCCGGTTACTGAGAGCAGCTCCTTATACGTACACGCGGCATGTCCCATCATCAGATACTGATTCCCTTCATACAATTTTGCCAACTTGATTTTCAGCGAATCGTTATTTTCGAAAGAAATGTTTTGCACATAATAATACGGGTCCTCAGAATTTTTCCCCAGCAGTTCGATAAGTCTGATTTTGCTCATTATTGCCGATTGCATCAAATCCCCGGTTCTATTGTAGAATTCTACAACAGGATGGTTATCGGTATTATTCGTTTTAACAGAAGCAGTAATACTATTTAAAGTTTTTTCTCCCATAGCAAACATCGAAATAAATTCTTCAGGTGTGCGAAACGCCGATTCTTCAAGGCGACTAATATCATGCATAATTTCCGGCCGATTCAATTGGTCGGCGATTCTCTGATAATCGGGACGGATCACTTCATCCGACCCGACCAGATAGGCTAATCCAACAGAAACTTCGGTTTGCGGAGGATGCCACAAAGAAACATGCGGATATACCTCGACAAATGTTTTAACTATTGTCAGGAATTCTTCAGGCCTGTACATGTGCAGAGGTATCCAGAGACACTGGAAGCCACCTTTGTTAAGCTTTTTTTTACAATCAGCAAAGAATTCCTTTGTAAAAAGACCCGCACTTCCCTGATTTGCCTGTGGTAAACTCGGACTGGAGTAAATCACATCGAAGTGTGTATCGGTCATTTTAATAAAATTTTTACCGTCCTGAATAATCAGATTGAGTTTTTTATTCGAAAAGACGTTGTAATTCGCTTCTGAAAAATATTTTTCAGCCGGTTCGATTATACCGCTATTGATCTCTACTCCATGAAGCCGAGTCACATCATCATAGAGGAGCATTGAACCGCTGGTAATGCCGCAACCGAATCCTATCACCAGAATCTCCCGTGGACCTTTTGAAAGTAGCGAGATCAGATGAGCAGGGAATATGTGAGAAAAGAGGTTCTGTCCGGTAGATGCCGCAACAATAACGCCATCGTTAAACATAGCCTTTCCCGCAATAGGACTCTCGGTAACCAGAATCTCTCCGTCTGCATGTTCTTTACTATAGACTATTTTTTCACGGCCACCTGAGGACGACAAGGTAGACTTTAGAAAATGAGAATAATCCAATTCCGCTACTACTAGCGAAACTACCGCTATGCTACCAATCAATCCTGCAGCCACCCATTTAATGGTTCCTCTCTCTTCGGTGATATATAAAATAGCCAGTGAAATGATAAAGTATACACAGGCTGCTAATGCTATTGCTGGAAACAGACCAATAAAGGGAATTATCACAAAACCTGCAAGAAGTGATCCACATATTCCGCCTACAGTATTAGCCGAATAGATTACACCAACGCTTTTCCCCATACTACCCGCTACATCGTAAAAAGCAATTGCGAACAGGGGGAAGGCAATTCCCATCAGCACTGCGGGGACAAAGATGATAATGAAGGCAAGCAACAATTGCATCATTGCTTGTACGCCCAGCAATTGAATAAAAAGAGAGGTCACACCAGAGAGTAACGGCATGTTTACAAAAGAAATAAGTGCATCCCGAAAACCGAGTGGATTTTGAAGCATAAAAATCGACGCAATAACCGACACACCCAGGAATATTTGTGTTCCGTATAACCACCGTCGGTAATTTTTTATTCTGAGAATAAAAATAGAAACCAGATAGCTACCAACTCCTATTCCGGCAAGCAACGTACCAAGCATAGCCACATACGCATACGCATCCATGGTATACGTCCAAGCCAGTTGAAAGGTCCTGGCCAATGCTTTAATCCAGGCGATTTCAAGGGACAGTGCGGCAAAACCTGAAAGAGCGCAGGCTGATACTAACACGAGTGAAGGCAAACCCTCCGGTACCATTTTGGTTTGAGACACAGCCCTTTGTGGCTCCTTCTCTGCACCTGAAGACATCTCTTTGTTATTTAGTCCCTGTGCCGTCTCTTTTTTAAATAGTAAAAGCGCGCCAGTCGCAATGATACAATTTCCAATGGCTGCAATCATATTTGTTTGCCAAATACCAACTGCTTTAATAAGCACAAATCCTGCGGCAAAACAGCCGATAACCGCTCCAAGAGTGTTTATTCCATACAATTTCCCAGGAACAATTGTTGTGCTGACGTGACCGTCTGAGACATATTTCGTTACAATAGGAAGAGTTGCACCCATAAACATGCAGGGAATAAACAAAATGCTGAATGCCAGACAAAATCGAATAATCGTCAGTAGTTCAAATGATGCGTGAAAAGTCTGATAGGTCCACCCATACAGGCCCGATACTACTTTTAATGCAACAGGTATCAGAATTGCGTAGATTCCGATTAAAAGTTCAATAAACGCATACAGTCGAAGTCCATCATTCCGCTGCATTAGGTATTTCCCGGAAAAAAAACTCCCGGCTGCCAGTCCGGCCATAAATGAACTCAGTACCGTGCTTGATGCGAACAAGGTATTCCCAAAAATCAACCCAAACATCCGCACCCAGATGACCTGGTAGATCAATCCGCACATACCGGAAATAAAGAATAAGAATAAAATAATTTGAAATGAAAAAGATTTTTTCATATGGACAAAGGTGATCGGTAAACGCCACGCCTTTAAGACAAAGAAAATTAATGGGTGCCTTTTTAAAAACGACGCTCATTAAAAATGATAAGACCCGATTCTTACTTATGTACTACTTTTTCTTATGCAAATCCACAGTCATGGTTAGTGCTCCAGGATAAGGACCTGAAAAAAGTCCGGACTGCTTCCAGGTTGCTAAACGCACCGCTAAATCTAATTTTACGCGCCTTAATTTGTATCCGAAACCTAGAAACATTGCCATTCCTTCCGCATCCTCAGCGTTAGTTGTCAGGGTTTTAGTAAATTCATTAACCACAAGCCCACCATTTATAAGTTGTTCTGTTCTCTCAACAATTCTACCTATTTCATAACGTAAAGCACCTCTTACAGTAAAAACATCAATAGCTTTTCTATTAATGTGCATCGGTTTTTCCATATTAATAATAAAAGAATTCCAGTATGTTGATAATGTAGTATCGACTTGGGAATGATCCTCGTAAGTCTGATCATAAATAGAAAAACCACCCTGGTATTCGAAACCGATCAAAAATTCGTCAAAAATTTTAGGCGTTAGAGCAGCAAAATAATCCACAAATATATTATTATAACGGGGACTTAAAGCGGTTTTGAGTGTATCAAATGTAACAGTACCATTTGTCGTTACAGTTTCCCCTATTGTTGACCTATACTGCCATGTTTCATTTCTGTACCATCCACCAATAATAGCCCATGCCTTATCGCCGAATGTATAGTCAAAACATGAGCCAAAAGTTAAGAACATATCCTCCAGTTGTGAGGTTTTATTCATGTCAAAAGTTTTAGTTGTGACATTCTTTGTAGTTATTGTATTTACAGGATCTGATGTATTTATTATAGTGGCTTTGTCGTCTACTGTGCCATCTAAGTATGGAACGCCGTAACTAAACCAGGGGTTCCATGCAAAATTTCCAAACGCAAAACGGCCACTTATTTTTCCACCGAAAACAGTCATTTTAGTTTCCAGTTTGAAGTCGCTGTCAGTATAAACATTTATTGTTGTATCATCTAATACTGAGCTTCTATTTGTACTAAAATTCTGTGTTTCAAAGTAAGCGTCTACTCCGATTTTATGCTCTCCTATTTTAATACCAAAATGGTATTGCGGCATAGTGGGTATCTGCTTCAATGAAGGATCAGGCTCTATAGTAAACTCATTTGCCTTTGTTACAAAACCGGTGCTTGCAAGTACGCTTCCTTTAGTTCTTTTGTCAGTGGTATTAAGCGTAGCTCCTAGCGCAACATTTTCACCCACAGATTTGATTAAAATTACAGGGCCCCATCTATCTGTGCCTGTATAATCAAAAGAGCCTTGCATCTGGTCAGGATAGCCCAACATTTGCCAGCCCTGATATGCTGAAAGAAGAATGTCTCCCGCATAAAAGGGCTGCCCAAGTGCATACAATCGTGCATTTGTTGCGGAATTGACGGAAACACAAAACCCTGCAACACATATCAGGGCAAACACTTTTTTTAACATACTTTTGTTTTTAATCATTCTTTCCTTCACCTTCTGTTAAAGATTATTAATATATAAGGATTGATTTATGAAATATAGTCTCAATAAAATATATTTTTCACCGCACGAGTCTGTTCCTTAGAACAGACTCGTGCGGTGAAAAATGATGTAATCTATACTAGGTATTATTTACGAACAGTGAATTTCCTGGAAGCTGTTATGCCTTTATACTCCAGCTTCAATATGTAAGTCCCACTCACTGCAGTATTCCACACCCCCGCTTTGCTTTGTTTAACATCTATCATTTTATCAACAACCAATTTCCCATGCAAATTGTAAATTGAGGCTTTCATTTTACCGGTAAACATATTTGCAAAAGAGAGTCGTAGCTTACCCGTAGTGCAAAACACAGAAAATTTATTGAGCACTTCTCTGTCGGTTATACCAGCATCTGGGTTTAAACCCGTAACACTTATATCAACTTGAATCGCTACTGAAGAGCTCGTGGATATTTCCTGCGTTTTCACGTATACAATTCCGTCTTTAATAGAATTCCACCACCAGCCCTCGGATGATGATACCAGGCTTGCAGAGTCGCTTTTTTCCGCCACCACAACACCATCTATTTTCACTAGATCTGGTTTGACGTCCTTCTGAATTATACCCGTATGTATCGTAGCCATGTAGGTTTTTGTTGCCGGCTTGTCCGTATAATCACCGACAGCCGCACCGATATTAACGGTATAGCGCCCACCATTTGCTTTGCTTGTGATCAATGTACGCGCAGACTTACCGGTTTTATACTGTTTTGTCAAACCATCATCCTCATACATGTTAAACTCGGTGCCCCTACTACGATGAGGATAGATATCAAAAGTCCATGGACCTTTTACATCTGTGGTTGAATTCTTCAGGGTATTACCCGGGTTATTAGGCCGGATTAATATCTCGTTTGACCAATATTGAGCTGGCCACATTGGAATAATAGCTCCTTCTCTCACCCATACAGGAATCGCAGGCGGTTTGGAAGCATTATAGGTATTCGGTGCATCACCAACTTCACACTGAACATTCTGCGCACCTGCTGAAACCTTACCAGAATAATACTCTATCCAGTTTTCATCGGCAGTACCCGGTAGCCACAAGGTAATCTTAGTATTTGAAGAAGTTTTTTCATGTATCGGTCTTACATAAAACCATGGACCAAGCATAAATGAGTGTAAAGTTTTTGGATCTGAGGATGTTCCGTTGTCCCATGTCGTCTTGTCTTCGGGAAATTCCATCAAGGCAGGACGGTTTGCAGAAACACCCGTCTCATAAGCATCCGCTAACAGCGTATACATATAAGGAGTAAGGCGGGTCCTCAGTTTCATAGTTGGTTTAAGAACCGGGGCAATATATGAGGGACAGCGGTTCCAGGGCAGCCTGCCTTTGCTCCCGGACCATCCATCCATAAGATATAAGAAAGGCGTCCACATTTGCCAAAACCAGGAGCGAACATAAGTAGTAGAACCTTGTGCTTCCGGCGAACTTCCATCAAAGATAGCATCAAGATCGCTTGTGACTCCCTGCATTGCAGACATAGCGCCTCCAATGCCAGTGATAACGTTCCACCTGATCCAATCCATTGAACTGGATTGATCACCGGTCCACGCATGCGAGAATCTCTGCGAGCCAGACCATCCGGCAGTAGTCCACTGATAACTGCGGCCATCATTATGCTGTTCCAGACCGTCAGGGCCGACTGACATTAGAGCCTTAAAACATTTTATGCCTCCCCCGCCAATCCAAGAACAATCCAGCTTAAAACCGCTAACACCCCAGCCCAATACCCTATCCTTGGTAGCAGCGTTATTAAATGCACTTCCACACCAGCATCCGCACCATTCATTCATTGCTTTTAGAGGACCAACTCTTTTTTCTACATTATCAAGTGTGGATTGATAACTATCATTCGGAAACCACCAGCCAAATGGTACATCATAGTCTGCAAACTTTGCGGCATTTGCTTCTGCGGTACCAAGTGGCGCTGATGCAGCGTCAAATCGTCCAGCTATACCCAGTTCAAGTGCCCAAATTGGGGGAAAATTTATTTTTCCGGTAATATCGGTGTAACCACGCAGGGCTTTTTTTATTGAGGGGCCATACGAGTAATAACAGTCAAAACGATCTTCACCATGCGACGTGGTCACGGTAGATCCAAAATTATAGCTTCCTCTGTTGTCCCAGGTATTACGGAAAGCGCAATACCCAAGCCGGGAAGTATACATGGTGGCAGGATTTGGTGATCCGCCTTCTTTATAGTTCTGGCTATACTTTGCCGGTGCAGTTAAATTTGTAAGACAGAATTTACCGTTCCATGCACCACATCCATAAAAGTCTTCGTCCGACTGGCGCTTAATAGATTGAACTGTAGTACCTCCGAGATTAATAGGAGCTGATTCCTCAAATACAGGATTACTATTATTTGCATCAAACAAACCGAATTTGCATGGTGTTTTATAAACCCTTAAAGCGCAATCGCTTGTTTTAATTAAATAATAATCGGCATTGGATTCATCGATGGTCGGTGAAATCGGATCATCCTCCCATACAACAAGTTGCTCACTCGCTGCATCAGAGAAAATACCTGCTGATGACGATACCCATATCCTGAAAACATCATCTTTGTAAAAGATTACCCGTACATTGGGCGTCCCAGCGGAAAATTCAACCATCTTGGTAGACGCATTCCATTTAAAATCCGTAACATTCCCAAGCGGAATTGCAAATGCCCTTTTTACAACAAAAAGCACCAATAAAGTCGCTATTAAGATGCTCCCCAACCAGCACCTTCCCTTTATTAAGTTATAATGCTTCATAAACCCCTCCCTTTACTTTTAATTTGAACACTACCGCAGGAGATTCTCCAGTGAAATCGTTATTTTCTTTCAAACTCTTAGGTAATCCCTTTCCATGTAAATTGGTATGATGCATACCTCTCCCCCTTTTAAGGTTAATACACATATGTAAATATTATTTCTATAAATAGGTGTCTTTATTAATTACCGGAAATGGAAGTTCAGATTCCTGAAAATATAGAGGTATTTCTAGTCTCTTTGACCAATCTCTTTATTTACCTGGGGGGGTAAAAGTGTAAAGAGAATGATTTTTATTATCAGGTCTGAACCTACTCCTTTTCCGGTTTCTCGTCTAATTATTTAATTTTGATTTGAATATTTTTACCAAGGTGATGTAATGATCATTATTTCTTTCATGTATAGATAAATATAGACATATCTGCCCTAATAAGTGTGAAAAATCATCATTTTCGCAAATTTTTCGCTTAATATATTGAGCATTTATGGTTGTCTTAAAAATATGTTCATTAAACTTAACTAGTTGTTTTAACTGTTGTTACAAGTTCTTACACCTTATCCCATTTTAAGTTTGCATAATACATTAACATTAAATTCATTGAGCATTTTGAAAAATTTAATAATCATCATTACTCAAACAATTCGCTAATTTAGAATTACAAACTAATACTATTACAAACATTAGATAATTCTGTAAGGGCTCCCGCCCTACGACCGAGCTAGTCGCGCTGATTTCCAACAGTGTCTACTGGTCAAAACTGTTTCCAAAAATCGGAACCATTTCTGACCAGGTCACTGTAAGAACTCATCACAACGGATCTCTGTCTACCCTCCGTTGATGGAAACAGTAATTGCCGCGGGGTTTCTATACTATAGAACTATAGCTTTGGAGTGAATTCGAGCAAAGGCTTGGACTAAAATTGAATTTGCTCTCTAAAGGTAGTATCAGGATTTACAAACCAGGCGCTGCCGACTGCATTAAGAGGCAACCAGGTAAAGGCGGTATCCTGGCCATTGACAGCTTGAATGAGGAAATTGGTGTATATCACGGTATCTTTAAATGTTGCTGAAAACGGATTTCCCGGGAACAGAAATTCTCCGTTAGTATCAGTTGTCCCGGCGAGTACGGATGTGTCGTTTACAGCCCAGGAATTCCATTTTACACCGTAACAATTTACCACTGCCCCCGCAACAGGCATCCCTGTATTGGAACGTGTAATAACTCCGAGGGATGAAGGTATCGCTTGTGGAAGAAGCACATTCTCCGAAAAGACTTCGTCTGTATAAGAATTTATCAGATGTATACTGTACCAGTCCCATATTCTGCTTTCATGGCATTTATACATGAAGCCAGGCCCGGTTGTAAAGCTTTCGCCATTTATTGGATTTTTATTCGCACTAACATCCAGGTGCTGGAGAATTATCCCCCCGCGTGCAAGTCCGAATTCCCATGCCAGATTCTCCATAGAATAGGTACCTGTCAGGCCGCTGTCGATATCGGGGCGATAATAGTGGTAAATCGATCGTGCTGTGTTGTACCAGTAATTCTGGTAAGGTGGTGGGTCCTCGTCATGGATAACCCGGTAATCAAACCCAACGGGCGGTAATGCAATCTGGTCACTGCCATCACCGGTGAATTGATAAAAAGAATCTATGGCAAATTCAAAAGTACCATCAAAAACATCGGGCGCATTATAGACAGTATTCACTGAATCCATCTGATTGGTAAGCAGAATTTTCACCACTTCCAACCCGCCATAGAACCGTACAATCGAATCGGATACACCCACAATGACAGAAAACCGCCAAATCGGTTTCAGTGTATCATCAACGACTTCATAATACCTGACAAAGGAGAAATCCTTGCCGATATACCAGTCCGGTATCTGGTCGGCGTTATACTTTTTGGGAATTATAGAGAAAGTATGTTTGAGTTCGTGTGGATAGATACTGTATACATTATCTGCATCCTTTATATCGCTCGCGAACTGGACATCACGAACAAATGCAGTGTCGCCCTGTAAGGTGTTTTCTATGGTTACCGGCAGATAATTGGCGATGCTGTCATACAGGAAAGTTATTGCATACTGACCTTGCGGAACTTCACCCAATATATAAAACCCGTTACCGTCAACGAGAGTGCTGCGACCGATACCGGGAATGAATACCTGTATATCATCGGTAATGACAGCACTTGCCTGCTTGGTGACTACACGCCCCTTTATACTGGTGACCGGTTTAAGTTGCACCTGTCCGACACTGACAAGAGAATCTTTACCAATAGTAACCTTTGCAATTATCGCGGCTGTAGAAGTACTGTTATCCATACAGCTGAGGATAAACATACCCTCCGGGACCTGCTCAATAAGAAACATGCCATTTGCATCGGTATAGACAGTCTTCTCATACAGGAGAGTTTCACCTGATGCAGTAATCTTGATATCCCTGATAGTGACTGCGGTGGATTCTGCCGGTACGAGGTTTTCATTAACCACATACCCGAGGACTTTAGCTTCACCTTCCGAAGCACTGCCGCCGGCAACAGGTCCCATGCTGCAGGAAACGAGTAACGCGACAAGAAGAAGTAATCCCCACCCTAATCTGCTTCTCATTATTTCCCCCTTGTGTCTCCCTTTTTAAATCGCCTGGAAAGTGGAAACACCTGGAAATTGAACAGGTAGGCCCGATCCGGATTCTGATCCTGATCAACAATAGACATCATTTTCCTCCGGAACGCGCGGAGCTCTTCAATGATCGCCCGATACCCCTCTTCCGAAATACTCAATGCAACCCAGGAGAAATTCCTCTCATCCCGGTTGAAACGGTCGATTGCCGCCTTGGCAAGATCAAGGCTATTAAGGATATGGTTGTTTATACAGACTGACTGCGCCCCATACCCGGTTGTAATGAGAGTATCAGTAAGCGTATATATCCCGTTATCATTACACACAATCAGTTTCA
>CBDVBE010000122.1:0-15424 GCA_965372145.1 uncultured bacterium
CCTTTATGTTACTGTTCTATATTTTATATCCAATTTATATCTTTCTCAACCCTAACTACCAATGGAAATCAATTTCCTATTGTTCCTTTATACTCAGATTTATACCCTAAAGGGCACCTTGTCTAGGAGCTTTCAGTTGTAGTTATAGGGATAGAAGTGCATTTGGACGATCGGGGTGACCCGTGTGAACAGTTGAATCTATAATTGATTAAAAAATTGTGTAGCATGGATCCACGGTAGAGCTGTGGAAAAGAGGTTCAGGGTTCAGAGGTTTCCCGAATTAAATTCCGGTTTCAAGGTTCTGTTTTATAACTACCCTCCTGATTTAGGTAAATATTATAATTTTCATTCACTATTGCGCATTAGATATTTTTTTGGTACTATTAATACTATATAGAAGGGTGATACTTGAAAGTAAGAGAAGTTATTAAGCTTATAGAAAAAGATGGATGGTATCTTGTTAGAACAAGGGGAGATCATAGACAATATAAACACCCAACCAAGATAGGAAGGGTTACTATTTCGGGTAATTTGGGAAGAGATATGCCACCTGGAACTTTGAGTAGTGTAATGAAACAATCAGGCTTGAAAGGAAACTGAAATGAGAAAGTTTTTAATAGTAATAGAAAAAGGCAAAAATAGTTATGGCGCTTATTCGCCGGATATCCCTGGTTGTGTAGCCGTAGGCAAGACTAAAGAGGAAGTTGAACAAAAAATGTACGAAGCAATAACATTTCACATCGAAGGCTTGCTGGAAGATGGTTTACCTTTACCGAAGAATGAGAGTGTTGCTGAATTTTTTGTACTTCCTGAAGCAGTTTAGATGGAAATGTTAGAGTATGCCTTCGAACGAAATATTTTATTAAAAGCCTACAATAAAATACTTAAAAGTGCCATTTTACCCCCCAAATAAAAATCCCTTTTCAGACCTTTTCAGGTTCTGCGTTCAGGGCCTGTCCGCCCCCGACGGGTTCAAGGATTCTGGGTTCCAGGTTAAAGACAGGGTATGTAACCAGTTTTATAAACATAGTGAATAATCGCTGATATTTAAAACGACAGTTATATTTCTTTTTTCACCTTTATAAAGTATATTTCACATAACATCTTTATTTTAAAACCCTACCAATTTTGAATAGATTCACAATACATATATAAGAGATTTTTCATTGTTTAAAAGGTGAAGAAACATGAAAAAAGCAGTATTGCTAACCATGTCAATCTGGTTATTAATTAATCCTGTATTTTCACAGGAAAACAACGGTAATCTCAGAGCTGCTCCGGATCTGATTGTAGATAAGATATGGACCGATCCTGCTTTACCTATTGCCGGTGAGAATGTTCATCTCTATTGCACTATAAAAAATATTGGTGATGCAAAGAATACCAATTGCGCTCTCATGTATTTCATAAACATGGCAGGTGTTGGTACCGATCAGATTACCAATAACCTCCAGCCGGGCGAATCAAATGATGAGCGATTATATAATTATTCTTTTGCTACTTCCGGAACATATACCTATAAAGTTTTGGTGGGAGCGTGTAGTCCCGCAGAATCGAATACGGCAAACAACGAGAAAGAGATATCGGTTTTTGTAAATGGAAAACCCGTTATAAGCGGACTTCCCGACCAATTCAAGATCGGCGACCGTGGCAAAATCCTGTTATTTGATCTTGACGATTATGCATCTGATCCGGATGAGGCGAACTCTACATTAACTTTTACACATGATGATCCAAACAAAGTAAATATTACCGTCGACCCGGTAACTCACGAAGTGTTCTGTGATCCAAATGCGTGCTGGACCGGTGAAAAAACTAAGATTAAAATCACTGTGACTGATAGTCATGGCTCATCCGCAAGCGATGAATTTGATTTGCGGGTAATGAGAGGTATGCAGAATAAATGGCGAAATGTTAATTGTGGTAAGAGTGAAATATTCGAAATGAATAATTATATCTGGCTGCCCGGTGAGTATACGTTCGTTTTTAGCGGTGATCAGGACTGGATGAATGTTACTTATGAGGATAAAAGATTTTATTGCAATCCTGCTCCCAATCAATACGGTTCTGCTATAATAACGGTGAAGGTCACTCAAAACAGCACCGGTTATTATGATACAGATACCTTTAAACTGACTATCGGGAATTTCGCATATACAAAGTTTTTAGATGGGCTCACCGATGATGTATTCCAACTGGAGAAGGATTATGCTATAAACATAAATGAATATATCAGTGATTTGAATTTCTTTCCCGAGCAGCGACTGGATCTTTTAATTGATGGAGATAAATATTATACAGACCTGCATCCCACCATAAAAAAGTTCAGGTCCCAGGAATTTAAAGACAGCCTTGATTTGTGGGTATCCAGAATGCCGGATGCAGAATGGGATTTTATAAAACTCGAAACCAAGGGCGGGGATAAGATCCTGACGGTAAAAAAGGGGTATCGATGGGATGGGGCCTCTGATTTTTGGGCATATCTTAACATCGCCGGTGGTTCCTGGAAAGTAAGGGGCTCCTGTATTCATGACGCCCTCTATGATTTGATGCGGATGGGTTACCTGGAACACGCAGACGGTCAAAGAGAGTTAATAAATACAACCGGATATAAGAATAAATTACTCACCGATCTTTTAATATATCTGCATTTTATTGAACAGAGAGATATGCATGAAAATACTAAAAATATCAGGGATTTCGGCGTTCTTAATACCCGGAATACAGCATATGAGAACACCAATAACGATGGATTATTAGAACATTGGAAATACCGTGTGGGCAAGCTGAGAGCCTATACCTCTGACGGCAGGATCGAACTTATATGGCAGCCTGCCGATCTGGCCGGGACTGATCCGTCAAATTATAATGATAATGCACATTTGTACCAGGTATGGAGAGATGGTGCCGTGATAGATCATGTGACATATACTCCCGGTGATTCAGTGTCCGTTTATCTGGATGAAATGGTAACTAATGATCAAATGTATTATTATGAGATTAAATCACCATCTTCGGCGAGTGATTTCGATTATTCATACAGTGAACATGCAACACCGGTCGTGAAACAGGGCAAAGCTCTGAGTTTCGACGGTGTTAATGATTATGTCGAATCCTATTCCGTCCCCTATTCTCTTATAGACGGGCCCCTGACCATGGAAGCCTGGGCCAGTCCGGAAAAGACCGGAAAAGGATACATTATTTCCTTTAACAGCACGTTCGGCGGCAATTTTAACCTGCTTGGGTATGATGGAAGTACACAGAAATTTATCTATTATGATACCGAGCACACCAGCTATGTATACAGCACAGACACGTTCCCACCAAACATATGGTACCATGTGGCTGTATCAATCGATAACACAAATACCGCAATCATGTGGGTAAACGGTGTTGAGCAGGCGAGATTTACCACCTCCATAAGACCCGCAATAGATGCGCTATTCAGTGTCGGGCAGGAGTGGGATTCAGGAAATGCCACCGATCATTATAAGGGTAAAATTGATGAGGTCCGGATCTGGAACACGGCCCGGACACAGGCACAGATACAGGAAAAAATGTATACACCATTATACGGCAATGAGCCTGAATTGGTACTTTGCTGGCATTTTGATGAAACCTGGCCTGTAAATTTACCTGTTCCATTCACTTTCAATGCAAATAAAAATGCTAATACCGGAATACTTCACGGTCCTGTGTATGTTTCATCAGGTGCAATGGATAGTCCGATTCTGGTAAATAGTATACAGCCCGCACCAGGTCCGGTCACCATCAATGAAAATGAAAAGATAGATTTCCTGTTAAGTGCCTACGACCCGGACGGCAATCCGCTTGAATACAGCTGGAAAGTTGACGGTGCTGAAGTCTCAACTGACAGTGGCTATTCATTTACAACAGATTTCACATCCGCTGGAACCTATACCGTTACCCTGGATGTTACCGATAACTTTTCTTCCACCGGCAATTCGAGGAGTACCTTAGCTTTTACCTGGACAGTCACGGTCACTGATGTAGATCAGGTTATAATTGTTAACGATATCCAGCCCGCGCCGGGACCAGTAACTATCACGGATAGCGAAACGATCACCTTTTTGTTCAGTGGTTACGATCCGGACAGCAATCCTCTTGTCTATAGCTGGAAGGTAAATGGAGCCGAGGTTGCAACTGACAGTAGTTATCTATTTACCATGGCAGGCGGGATCTATCCGGTGGCTCTTGATGTGACTGACAACTTTAAACGTAATTCTTTGCATTATGATTGGAATATTACGGTTATAGCAGCGCCGGAAGTGCCTGTTCTTATCTCTCCGGCAATTGGTGCAACAGGTGTATCTCTGAATCCAACATTGACCTGGAATGCCACCTCCAATGCCACCACATACGGTTTGCAGGTATCAACAACCTCTGATTTCTCAAACCTGGTGGTGTACCAGATCAATCTGATTGATTCCTGCTACACGCCGATAGGCAAGCTTACCAATAATACCCTTTACTATTGGCGGGTAAATGCTGCAAATATAGCCGGAATAAGTGCATGGACGCCTGTGTGGAATTTTACCACCGACAATCCGGTAAACACCATTGACATTCCCGATAAAAAACCGAAAAATTTCCTTTTCACAGCTCATCCTTCAATTGCTGATAACAGCCGGAACAGTATCGATTTTTATTATGAATCTGACATTGGATTTGAGGGTGTGCTTACACTCTATGATTGTACAGGTAATGTTATATTTACCTCTGAGCGTACGTTACAATCCACAAAGGATGTATCCCTGTTTGAACAATGGGACTTAATAAACCGCTCCGGGAGAATAGTGGCAGACGGAACGTACCTTGCAGTTTTCAAGATAAGAACAGATGATGGAGAAACAGAATTATTGAAAATGAAAATTGGGGTGAAGAGAGATTAAATCGAAAAATATAGGGTAGTTTTAGGGCAGCAGAGCATGCAAATTAATCATTCCTAAGTATCAATATGTTCAGAGATCCAGATTCGCCACAAAGTTATATGTCGCAAAAATTTCTGGCACACATCAAGGTGAAACGACACGCCCTCTTAACTGATTGTTTTTAAGGCAGTTATATTTCTGATGAAATATTATTGCGACAACATTACGACAGAGTACTTTGCTGGGCAAGTCCTGTAACTTGTTGATTTATCAAATGGGGTCTGGATCTCTGAAATTACCGAAATTTTTTTATTTGTTAATCACTTGCGAAAAATAATAGTATCTTTTTATAAGATGTTCATTAGGGGATCGCAGAAATAAAATCAGTAGATACAATAAAATAAAGGAAATGTTTTTGATCGTGTAAATTTTCTCACAATAGAATTTGGTAAAGACTTAATTCTTTCATTCAGTTTTGACGATGAGGCAAAGTTTGGAGTTGATGGCTATTGTATTCAACGAACTCCAAGTTTAGAATATATTATCGATTCAGATGAGAGAGGACCTGCAGTAGACTGGACAGATGATGACAGAATAATATTGCTGAAAAAAGTAGTGTTCGATAGAAATACTATTTCTCTTGAAACTGATGATGGGATTGATACATTTGACATCTCTGAAATTGAGGATGACGAGTATGCAGATATGCTTAAAATCCTAAAAAAAATGAATTTTGACAACAGTATTACAATTATTAAAAATAGCTAAGTGTATCAGCTTTCAATAACCGATACATACAACAGCCACCAAATGCTTTGGTGATGTGAATTGTTTGTCATAAAAAAACTTAGAGAGGACGTATGAGCAAAAAACTTAAACTTAGAATAATTCTCATGGAGTCAAAACCTCAGATATGGCGGAAAATATTGGTTAGTGAAGAACTAACTCTTCAGGATTTGCATAAAATAATTCAAACTACAATGGGATGGACAAATAGTCACCTTCATCAATTCACAATTAAAAACAAGAGATATGGAAATCCAGAATTTCAAGAATTTGATGAACCCGATTTTGTAGATTATACTGAAGTTAAAATAAAGAATGTATTTAAAAATATTGAAGACTCGATAATTTACGAATATGATTTTGGTGACGGATGGGAGCATTCAATACTATTTGAGGGAACAGAGGAAGATAATTCTCAAAAAGATGCTATTTGTATAGATGGTAAAAATAATTGTCCTCCGGAAGATTGTGGTGGAGTATATGGATATCGAGACCTTTTAAAAACAATAAATAATCCTAAATCGGATGATTATCAAGAAATGATGGAATGGCTCGGTGAAGATTTTGACCCTGAATACTTCCACAAGGATGAAGTAAATGAAGCTTTAGAAAGTGAAGATTTTGGATGTATTGAAATAGTGTACTAAATTCAAATAGATGGCATTGCGCTGATATATACTTGAAGGCAACATATTCATACATCACCTGACAAGCTTAAAGGAAAAATGTTTTTTCCCGTTTTCAGTATTAAGGGCGACCCTGCACACATACACACCATCCGAAACTTTATTGCCAGTCGAATTTGTACCGTCCCAGATACACTGCATCAGGGAACTATCCTTTCTATATAGCGGTAACGTTGCGATCTTTGCTCCCCGGCAGGAATATATAGAAACTGTTGCAGCAGCACGCATGAATGTTTTAAGATTAATAACAACTTTACCTTCAGGAGTAATGGTGCGCACGAACCAGTCAAATGGTGTATTACTGCCGGAGATATAATGGATAGGTGTGAGTATTTTACATGATCCGTCTGGTTCTTCAGGACCCAGATCATCTCGTGAATCATCGCAATCTTCCTCGTCGGGGCAGCCGTCAGGGCAGGTTGCCGGTTTTGGGCCGATACCCCAGTTGTAATACCCGTCA
This sequence comes from uncultured bacterium, assembly GCA_965372145.1. Taxonomy (GTDB): domain Bacteria; phylum Fibrobacterota; class Chitinivibrionia; order Chitinivibrionales; family JANQEN01; genus CBDVBE01. Next base: position 6,825 of record CBDVBE010000122.1, read on the forward strand.
CTGTCAAGATCGACACAGCGGATATCCTCGTCAGAATACACCTTGCTGATTACCGGTGGGATAAATGCATCAACGGATTTCAGGTCATCCATAGACAACAGGGTATGCATATAGCCGTTATTCCCGGTCATAAGGCCGAAGCTGTTTTTAAAAATCCAGGTTGTCTGGTCTGTGGCAGAATCACGCGCGTATCCGACAAGAGACATGCAGTGCCACATACTGAATATATAAATGTTCAAAGGCCCGTAATGGATAAGAAACTGTTTAAGGCTGTCTTCTGACGGGACCGTATCTGTAAATATTCCCTGCGCGAAATAGAGGTGCTCTACAGGATTGGCGCCGGAATCGCTGCACGTGAGAATGTCGGTTGCCTGGTACGGGAAATTTTCTTCGTCGGTAACGCCATGGTTCACGATCCACTCCGCCGCTTTTGTTGACTTTCCGCCGCTGCACGGTTTGTCTTCGGTAAAACAGGCCTCTGCGCAACTGCAGGTCATTAGATAATGCTCGGAAAGATCACAGTCTATCTGTTGGTTATAGTAAAGATTGGTCATCATTTCCGCGGTTGCAACGGTGGAATGGCTCCAGCAGGAACCGCAATAATGCGGCAAGGCCTGATTTCGTATCGGTGTTGCCCAACCGGTTAAAAGGGAATCACCGTCATAGTAGGGCGATTGCGGATTGGTCGCACCATGCTTGGCACGCCAGTCAAAGGTATCGACAACAACCGAATGTTTTGCTTTGTCCGTGTATGAATGTTTACCTGACCGCATTTGAAAGGTACCACCGGTATAATATTCAAGACCCTGCAGGTTGTGCAGAAACGAATCCTTCCGGCCGAAAATGCATTTTTTTTCTTCATAGGTCTTTGCGGACAGGTCTGTAGGGCCGGCTTGCCACAGTAATCCGTTCTTTTTAATCTGCCGGTTGAGGCAGGCAATAATCTGCTGCTGTTGCTCTTCCCTTATTGCAGCACGGTATACGTCGAATGGTTCAGGTTTCCGGTAAGGGGTGGTAGCAAGGTTTATGGATGTAACTGTGATCGAGGCATCAACCACCTGCACCTTGACCGAAACCGGTTGTATCCCTTTGAGCGCTTTTGATTCCATGCATGCATTTTGAAGTGTCTCTGTTTCAGTATCCTGTAGTAATGACCATGTTTCGTAAATCAGGAAGTCATGATCAAGGGCATCCGTGATGAGTATGCGGGCCATACCGGCGCTACTTGACAGGTGTACCTGGGCATTCAACGCAGCACCCCAAACCGGTTGGGAAGCAGTAACCGGAATGAGATATTCCACCATTTTGTTTTGTGCTGAATATGATTGTTTGATCGGGATTGTAACATTGGCATCATGCAATAAAAACATATCTGTCGGAAGCAACGCAGCGGTATGAAACAACATACCGGTAAAAATGACATAGAGCATGGATAGTGACGACTTTTTATTCATACTATTTAATTTACTTATTTTATTCAGCATTCAGACCTCTGGACATAGTGCCATTTTTAGTCGAAAAACACAATATCACCTATCCAACACCGTTGCTGGTCTCGCACGCGCGCGTGTAGGTACATATTATATATATGCGATACGGTAGAAAATTTGCAAAAAACCTTTAGAAACTTGTCACAAATCAAAATAACACTTCATAAACCCGCAATTACAAAACGGTGTATGTCCAGAGTTCTGGCATTTGGGTAGAATCTCTGGTAAATAATCCACCCGCATAGAGCGGGCGTATATGGGGACGAAGTAAGTTTAGCAGTTTATCACCTTAATGATTAAAGAAATAGATCCTACAAAATCCCTTCAATATTCATCCAATAAGGTGCCTTTTTAATTAATATTTTAGGATTTTATATATTCATCACAAGAATTTGATTAGTTTATTATATAGGTACTGTTTTCTCATACATTCTTCCGGGAGACTAGAATGCCTTCCCATCAATCATCAAAATTTGTATTGATCTTATCTCTGGTTGTTCTATGTACCATTACCCTTCATGCTCAGGATGTTGAAATTACCGGGACCGTTACTGACCAGCATGGTTTACCTGTTGCAGGAGCAGTCTTATTATTAAAGAATAATAACCTCTATGATACCACTGATGTAAATGGCAGCTATATCTTAACGAACATAACGGGGATAGGTAATAATAACAAGCAGAAAAATCCAGAATCTCCAACTTTGCAGGGCAATTTCCTTTCTGTACCTGTTTCGAAGCCACAGAAATCTGTTGCAGTATGGATATATACCTGCACCGGAAAATTAATCACCAATTCTGAACACTATTTTACGAAATCTGGAGCGTATAGAGTTTCATTGTTCGGTAATGCACCGGCTCAGGGAGTGTATCTTGTCAAGGTGCTTGTTGAAGGACGGGTGTATTATTTCAAAACAGTATTATACAGTCGAAAAAGCAGTATTGGTAAACAATCTGCCGGCAATTCAGAAATACCGCAAAACAGAAAGATTCCTTCTGGGGAAACGTTCTATGCAGTAGATACCATATTTGTTCTCGCTTCCGGTTATCATCCCAAGATGGTTCCTGTTGAGAATTTAGTATCGAATGTGAATATAACAATTGAAGTAATTGTAGATTATCCGGAAATAAGAATTCTGGGACCGAATCCATATATACTGAATATTGGTGATACTTATGTTGAACCGGGCGCAATAGCTTATGACAGTATTGACGGCGATATTTCGGATAATATTGTGATTAGCGGCTCTGTCAATACTGCGGCTGAAGGCGATTATCCGGTAACATATAAAGTGTCGGATTCTAATGGAAACACGGCAGTTAAAACACGGTACGTGCATGTAATGGATTCACAGGGAACTGATATAGAGAAGCCGAAGATAACTTTGAACGGAGATAATCCATGCTATATAACTGTTGGGGATACCTATATTGACCCGGGTGCTACTGCTACAGATAATGTTGATGGCAATATCACCTATAAAATACAGGTGTTTGATTCTGCAATAAACACCGCAGAACCTGATACCCATCGCGTGTGGTATGTGGTACTGGATGAAGCCGGTAATGTTGCAATGTCAACCAGGATGGTACTAGTACTGAGTTCTGTGGATATTACTCCGCCAGTAATAACAATAGCAGGCCCCAAGCCATTATACCTGACGCATTTCCACGAATAACCAGATTTATTTGTGTTTAGCGGTATAAAATGAGTAAATTAATAATAATGGGGGGAATGAAACATTCCTGCAAGGTTGTTTAAATTCAAATACCTGTTTCATTAAGGTTTGTGATGCCGCAGGGCCCTACGAACCGCTTTAAATACTTTTCTCTAAATTTTTTAAAAAGGATGTCCACATTATGAGAGGGAAAATCTCATTTGTTGTTGTAGTATGCATCGTATTCGCACATACTCTCTTTTCACAAGATCCTTCATCACCAATACGAATCAACCAGGTCGGTTATGAACTGAACGGCCCGAAAAAAGCGCTGTATCAATGGGAAGACGCCACACCGGACCCGAAGACATTCGATATAGTCACTACACAGGGATCTTCGGTATATAATGGTGATATTGAATATCTCGGCAAGGTGGCGGACTGGACTATCTGGGAAGGTGAGGAGGTCCATTGCTGGCTAATCGATTTTTCGGATTTTAATGAAAAGGGCACCTACCAGGTAAAGGTCGGTTCGGAAAAGTCTTTTAATTTTAAAATTGATGAAAACATCCTGTTTACTGAGACGATAGAAGACCTGTATGACTGTTTTAAAGTAATGCGTTATACGGGCCAGGAGGATAAAAGCCTTCCATTGTTTGGGTCGAGCCAGAAGGTTGACTGTTACGGCGGATACCGAGAGGCCTCCGGTGATGACAGTAAGCATATTACCCATCTCTCCTATGCGAATTTCATGAATACGCAGGAGAATCCCGGACTGACCTGGGGGATACTGCGTGGTTATGAAATGAATAAGGAGGTGTATGACAGTATAAATTTAACATCAACCCTTCTTGCAGAAGCAGCCTGGGGTGCAGACTATCTGGTCAGGTCACAAAACAGTGCGGGCTGGTTCTATATTACTGTCTGGAATGGGTGGGGCACCATGGAACGGACGGTCTGTGCCTATGAGGGCTATAGTCTCGACGATGTCCATCCCACGGATGATTATCAATCGGCTTTTCGGGAAGGCGGCGCCATTTCAATCGCAGCACTGGCGAAAGCCTCTGCCATGGGAGTTTCAGGCGAATATGATGCTGATGACTACCTTGCTGCTGCAAAAAAGGGATACGATCATCTCTCCGCGAATAATACTTCATACTGTGATGACGGCAAGGAGAATATTATTGATGATTACACGGTCCTGGTTGCGTCAATCGAGCTCTATAAAGCGACACAGGAGGCAAAATATAAAACCGAAGCCGGGAAGAGAGTGGATAATCTAATCGGCAGGCAGGACAGCGAAGGGGCTTTCTGGTGCGATGATAGCAAGCAGCGGCCCTATTTTCATGCGGGGGATGAAGGGTACCCTATTATTGCACTCATTTATTACATGGAGATTGACAATTCGAAAGATGCTGCCATTCTTGCGACTATCCGGAAAAATGTCGACTGGTACTTCGAAATCACCAATGATGTAACCAATCCGTTTAATTATGTCCGGCAATACCAGAAGCCCGGGAAATATGGCGCGTACCGCCAGGCACGGACCGCGTTTTTTATACCGCAGGATAATGAAACCGGTTACTGGTGGCAGGGTGAGAATGCGCGGCTCGGGTCCATGGCTTCAGCATTGCTCCTTGCGGCACGGGCGTTGAATCCCGCGTATGAACTCGGTGCTGATTCGCTTTCATATCTGGCACTCTCGCAGCTTGACTGGGTTTTAGGGAGAAACCCCTATGAAATGTGCATGCTGTGTGGCTCGGGAACTATAAATAACAGGCCCTACCCTGATGGGCAGAATTTTAATGGCGGTGTCTGTAATGGTATCACCTCAGAATATGACGGTGGTGGGATTGAATGGGCCCCATACTGGGACTGGATGGACTGGCGGTGGCTCGAGCAGTGGCTGCCCCATGAAACCTGGTATATGTTCGCCATGTCAACATTGAGTGCGCTTATTCATACCGATCCGGTCTCTATTCAGAAACACCCCACAAAAGAAGTGTCGAAAACCGGGGCCAGTGTTTCGATAAAAAAACCCGGCAATGCAAACATTCTCGTCTCTCCCGGCAGCATGCAGCACACCGGTTTATCATTACAGATCATTGATATGAAGGGAAGGAATATTAAATCAGTGCAGCTGCCCAACGGTAAAGAGACTATTGTTGTAAACTGTTCAGATATTGCCACCGGATTCTATTTTCTTGAATTACATGCAGGAGAAAATTGCGTGCTGAGAAACAAGTATTACCTGCTCAGGTAATTCAAGATGAAGAAAAACATTTTTCTTACCGGTGCACCCTCCTCGGGAAAAACTACAATAATTAAGAAAGTCATTTCACGGCTTTCAACTCCAGTACAGGGTTTTTATACCCAGGAAGAAAAAGTCGGCAATAAACGGGTCGGCTTTTTAATGCAAACGCTTGATGGGCAAAAAGGACACCTGGCGCATCAGGATATTGATTCGGAATTCCATATCCGTCGTTATGGCGTCAGTATTGAAAATATTGAGACGATTGCAGTTCCTGCTATCCAGCCGGTCAGCGATACTATTATTATCCTCGATGAAATTGGTAAAATGGAGTGCTTTTCAGGGAAATTTAAAGAGGCTGCTGTTGCCGCACTGGATTCGGAAAATGTTGTCCTTGGTACTATTACACTTGGCGGAACGGATTTCATATTGCATATTAAAGAAAGGGATGATATTGAGATTATTGAGGTGACTTTGGAGAACAGGGACACGCTACCGAATGTGGTAGTAAAGAAAATTGAGAGATTCCTGCCTTCGCAGGAATGACTGGCCAATTAAAAAGTATAAAAAATGGGTAGAAAAGCAAATACAAGCCACCGTCAACGGGCACCGGTTGTTGGCAAAAGGGAGAACATATGATTTGTGATATTTGTTGCAAAAAAGGTGCACGTACGAGAAATGTAACACGCAGCTTTGGGAAAGGGAAGACCCTTCTTATCATCGAAAAGATTCCTGCGGTAAGTTGCCCTCATTGTGGTGAAAATTATTTAACCGCAGAAACTTTACATGAGATTGAGAGAATTAAACTTCACCAGCGAAGTTTTGCAAAGAAGCGTCCCGTTCCTATAGCCGCGTTTGCATAATATTAAATAATTATTCACCAGTAACAATGGATAATAAAGAAAAGAGCATGGAGAGAAGTAATGAGTAATAGTACTAGGAAGCAGGTGGTATTCTTTTCTTTTATCGTTATGCTTTTTGTCCAATTCATTTCGGCAAATATAAAAGATTTCCGAACAGTATCTGAATTGGTATACAAAAAAGATTTAAAAGGAATAGACTCGTTACTTTCACATGGCGTTAATATTGACGTGTCAATTGAAGGTTCGGGAAGTACCGTATTATTGATTGCCTGCAGCCTGAAAGACCATGTCGATGTTGTTGAATTTCTGATTAAAAAGGGCGCTGATGTCAATATCATACCTGGGCGGGATGGCCGTACCGCGCTCATGTGGGCTGCGGGTAATTCAAAGAAATCGGTCGAACTGCTCCTTGCGCACGGCGCGAAAACGCGGATAAAAGCTCTTGACGGTATGACTGCCTTTATTCAATCGATATATGGCGTCGTATCAGGCCAGGTAACTACCGAAGTGTGTGACATGCTGCTTAAAAAGGGCGAGGATATTAACGCACAGATGACCGGCCAGACAGCACCCGGATTTACGGCCCTGATGTTTGCGGTAAAAAAGGGAAAACCGGAACTGGTAAGGTATTTACTTCTAAATGGTGCGAATGTAAACATTGAAGCTTATAATGGCCGGACAGCTCTCATGTTTGCTGCCAAAGAAGGTAATAAAGCTATTGTCGAAATGCTGCTCGCTAACGGTGCAGATGCTGCGGAAATGGATAAAGCGGGACATACTGCAAAGATGCTTGCCGAAAAGAAGGGGCATGACGAGATTGTAAAGATGCTGGAAAAAGCAGAGAAAAAGTAGTGTGATTTTAGATTTTGGATGTTGGATTTTAGATTAATAGCTTTTCATACTTTTTTGAATCTTCCGTTTATTTACTGATGCTGAAGTAATCCCATTTAGGTACACAACAGGATTTTTCTGTTTTTTTAAATAGCAGGTGTTTTCTCCAAGAAAACAGTTATTGCGCCTGTTTTGGATTTTTTTATTCTTTGTATAGTGATTTAAGGCTATTATATAGTTAACAGGCTAAATATTTCTCATTTATGACCTATATTAATATCACTAAAGCATTGATTTAATAGAAAATACCGACCCATGGGGAAAAGATGATTAATAAAACGGGGTTGATGATTTTAACAATAATAAGCTGTACTCTTTTTGCGGAAGAGTACGTTTATCCGTCAGGAAACCAGAGAGGTGCGATTGAGTTTTATCGGGATACCAATTATTATTTTGCGAATTTTACTGATATTATTCGAGAACCATTAAAAAGTAAATTGGATTCTCTGGAAGTTGAAAAAAGATACGGGGGAAAAGTAAACAATTATGATAATTATATTCTGAAGATAAAAAATGAAAATTATAATGACGTTATAATTGTTTTAGAAGAATGTGATTATTATGTCAATATTAATAATATTCCTGTTCCTGATAATGATACTGTATACGAAGAAGAATATATTAATGATTATGGCTCTTATTTGTATAGCACAATAAATCTAATCAACCTCACCGACGACACTCTAATAATAGATTCTCTCGGATTGCTTATAGATACAAATAAATTCCCAGGTTATGAACTTCAATGGAATTATAACGCTCCAGTATCCGAATATAGATTCAGCAATCAGAAAGATAAAAATGGAGTGCTGCTCCACCCTGAACTGGTGATTGAGAATTATAATAATCAATATCCATTAATGGGCATTGGAGCACGCGATACGATTTCGATATGGTATTTTTACATTGATAGCTGGCTTTACACTACAAGGCATATCACGAAAATGATAGATTCAACCGTGGATATCGCTGTTAAAATCCTGTTTTTCACGCAGAATGATGTGGATACATTAACATTAATGGGAAGATATACATATCAAGATAATCCGAACAATATAAAAATTAAATATGTCGATAATTCATTCCATACTAATGCATTGAATTACAACAACCAATATAGAAATAATTGCTTCTATAATTGTCTGGGACGAAGAATTTCACCCTGTAATAAATCCATGAAAAACAATACTGCGTCGGGTGCTTTTCTGATAATTGGAAATAATGCGGAACATGACGCATTTTTTAAAAAGATATTGTTCGAAGCAAAATAGTGTCTATATTATTAACAATAGGACACACTTGTGCAAATATGATTTATTATAAGTCAAATTTAACAAGGAGAAGATGATGGTTAAGAAAACGGGTTTGCTGATTTTGATAATAATGATTTTTTCTCTTTTTGCGGAAGAGTACGTTTATCCGTCAGGAAACCAGAGAGGTGCGATTGA
>CBDVBE010000123.1:0-15323 GCA_965372145.1 uncultured bacterium
CAACCGTACATTCTCGAAAAACAGAATCAAATTCAGGAACGAAAAATATGGTATTGAAAGTAGATGCGAAAAATGAGGAAAAAATTGCAGGGGCACAAAAAGGGGAAAATATTGCAGGGGCACAAAATGCGAAAAATAACGTAGGGGCACAAAATTTTGTGCCCCTACAATATAAAAACCCACCCCAACAATATATTAATATTCCACAACAGGCACAATTAAAACCTATTTATAAACAGACAGAACCACTACGTAAAAACAAATTCCAGAAAATTATTCCCAAATCAATCGGGTCGATAATACGTGCCTATAAATCCGCTGTTACTCTATGGTGCAAACGTAACGGTCACGAACAGTTCAAATGGCAGCGAAATTATTATGAACATATTATACGCAATGAAGATGAATTAAATAAAATACGATGGTATATACGCAATAATCCTGATGAATTGCGAACGCGCTATCCTGGATTGGGAGAGAAATAGCCTGTATATGACGAAGAATCATACATCACGTTGTCAGCATTACAGCATTATCTATTTTGTCCCCGCCAGTGTGCGTTGATTCATCTGGAGCAGATTTGGGAAGACAAACACTAGAAAAGAAAGGAAAACCTGTGACAGCTCACATAGCCGTTTTCAAAGGAAAAGAGATTCGAAAAACACTTCACGAAGGTGAGTGGTTTTTTGTTGTACAGGATGTTGTCGGGGTACTTACTGACTCGGCTGATCCAAAGCAGTATGTTAAACGAATGAAACAGAGAGATCTGGAATTGGAGAAAGGGTGGGTACAAATTGTACCTACCCTTCCGGTACAGACTGATGGAGGTCCTCAAAAGATGAGTTGTGCCAATACCGAAGGGATATTCAGAATTATCCAATCTATCCCATCTCCCAAAGCGGAGCCATTCAAACGGTGGCTTGCCAAAGTTGGTCATGAACGAATTCAGGAGATTGAAAACCCGGAACTTGCAATAAAGCGAATGCGTGCAACTTACCTCTTAAAGGGGTACAGTGAAGAGTGGGTAGATAAACGAATTCGAGGAAGTAAAGTTAGAAAAGAGCTTACTGATGAGTGGGAAAAAAGAGATGTCAAAGAGGAAAAAGAGTATGCCATTCTTACATCAGAAATAAGTAGAGCGACTTTTGGTATTACACCCGGTGAATATAAAAAACACAAAGGGCTAGATAAACCATCTGAAAATCTCCGTGACCACATGACCGATTTAGAGCTGATTTTTACCATGCTTGGAGAGGCATCTACCTCAGAAATTGCTAAAAATCGCGATGTCTACGGTCTTGAACCAAACAAAAAAGCTGCCAGGGAGGGTGGGCAGGTTGCCGGAGGTGCACGAAAAGAGCTTGAACGAAAATCGGGGAAAAAAGTTGTTTCGGCAGTAAATTACAAAGAGTTACCTGAAAATGAGATGCGCAAAGCTTTGGAGTAGATAGTGACATCGTCAATTAATGAGAACGATTACATCATGCTATCCGCCCTTCAGCACTACCTGTTCTGCCCGCGCCAGTGCGCGTTGATTCATCTTGAACAGATATGGGAAGAAAACGCATTGACTGTAAAAGGGTACTTATTACATGAAAAAGTTCACAATGAAGAAAATGAGTCGCGCAGAGATATCATTATCAGCCGTTCATTACGTCTTGCCTCTGAAAAACTGGGATTATCAGGTATGGCTGATGTTGTGGAGTTTCACAGGTTCCGGTAAGAAAACGATTCGCAAGATTCAAAATCAGAAACCGATTACCAAAATGTGGTATCAGAGACGGGTGCGATATGTGCTGTAGGGGCACAAAATTTTGTGCCCTTACATAAAACAACATTTACAAATCAACACATTACAATCAAAGGGAAAAAAGGTTGTTGGAAACCGTTTCCGGTAGAATATAAACGTGGTAAGCCCAAAAAAGACAATTGTGATGCAGTTCAACTATGTGCGCAGGCAATATGTCTTGAGGAGATGCTTGAAATTTCTATATCGCAGGGCGCATTATACTCTGAACTCAGTATAATACGTAAAATTGAAAATTATAAATCGCAAGTTTCTTTTCCTCTCTCCTCCACGTCCTGTTTTTTTTAACAGTTAAAAAGTAAAAACCGAGGACGAGGAGGAGAACGAGGACGAGGACGAGGGGTTTGAACTTGCGATTTCATCTTAAGTAATTAAGATAAATTACTGAGTTCTGAGCATGTTCCCCGCAGGCGACAGGTGGCCAGTGTGATATTGAAAAAAAATTAACGTGTGCCACGGTCGTCTAGACCGTGTTACTGTTTTTCTAGCCCAGGAACATCAAACGCTAAGAGTCTGAGTGACATACTTCCTTACCTGAGAATGAGCTTTAATACTTTGTGCGTGGATACAGTCTATACATTTTCACGAATTGAGGTTATATTTATAGTAGAGAGTTGTGAGGAAGGTTAAACGCTTTATGAGGGAGAGCATATGAAAAAAGCCGGACTATTCATTGGTGTACTATGTTCAGTGATAATTTTTTCCACCGAAGCGAGGGAAGTTCTAGGCTGGATTGCCTCTTATAATGTTGAGGAGGGGAAGGAGGCTCTACAGTTGGATTGCGGAGATTATTCCCCAAAGGACGCAATTACGACAATCGCGCTGCAATTCTGGCTTCCGACATTCGGTGGGGGAGTAATGCTGGATACCGCGGAAGGTGCGTCAGAAAAGGCTGTTACTGAATTGAAGGCAATAGCTGATTCATACAATATAAAGACCCTGTTCTGTATCTACAACTATTTTAATGACAAGTGGGATTGGGATGATCTGGCGGTTGGCGCATTTACCACCTATAAGTCCACTTTTATAAAAGCGATTGTTGATGAGGTGAAAAAGTATGATCTTGATGGTGTCGATCTTGATCTGGAAGCCATGGATGACCGGGAACAGCACAAACAACCATATATTACTTTTGTTAAAGAGTTAGCTCCGCAACTGCATGCTTTAGGTAAAACTCTTTCCCTTGCCAGTTTTAACACTCCCTGTTTTAATGCGCCGAATATGTCCTGGTGGGATGAATTAAAAGACGATATCGATAATTTTCATGTCATGAATTATTCGGAAGGGTATGAATACTGCGAAAAAACAGAACCCTATTGCACCACCGATCCCTCCCAGCACAATAAAAAAGTGTATAAATACAGTTACACCATGCAATATGGCCTTGATGCCGGTGTTGATACTGCGGCTATATCTATCGGCCTCATGGCCCGGACAAGCTGGGGGGATCCTGAACAGGATGTAAATTATCATCTGCAAAATATCCTGGATCTTCCCGCAATTCCCGGTATATGTATATGGGAACTCACGCGTACTTCCGGTATATGGGCAACCTCGGAAGTCTGGGAAAAACTTGCAACGATTAAGGAATATGGCGAAGTGACTGATATTTCCTCAAAACAGCCGGTAAGTCAGGCTGTTGCCGGACTATCGAAGACATTAAAAGTTGTTGGAAATACCTGTATGGTACCGGAAAAATATCGCGCCGGCGGTCATTATGCCGAGGTGTATTCCCTGCAGGGAAAACAGATCGACAGAATTCGATTATCTAACACCGGTAGTATTACCCCCAAAGGCAACCGTAAAAAAATGGATATCCGCATTGTAAAATTCTATTGATAATTGCCCGGTTTTCTCAGAAGTAACAATTGGTCTTCCAATATGTAACTTGAAATGTGTGATAGTCCTTAATTATCCGTGTGTCCTGGAGATCCTGTGAGTGTGTCGTAATTGTTAAAACTGTCATTTCGAACGAATGTGAGAAATCTTAAGTAAATGATATTAGTTAAGATAAGATTTCTCGTTATCACTCGAAATGACAAAAAAGCCTATTATGACACAGTCCCATCCTAGACAGGTATTAATCTATATTTCTACAGTGCTGTACTTCGATTTCCTTAATCCCCAAAGGATTTAACAATTATTGGACTTAGTAATGAAAGATTAAAAGGTATATATCCCGGATACACAATGAATTGTATTAAAAAGAGAATACTACCTATCGTGTTGATAATATCTTTGAGTTTCTTATCTGTTTTTGCTGATGAACAGGATAAGATAAAACAGAAGATGTTTCAATTGATTGAGAATGGTGCATTACTGCTTAATGATGAGGAAGGGAACGCTCTTATTTCTCACAATGCGGAAGAATTACTGGTTCCCGCATCCATTATTAAAATCCTTACCTCTTTTGTCGCTATTGATATCTTAGAAAAGAATTACTGTTACAAAACTGAATTTTTTAAAGATGTGGATAATAATCTTGCGATAAAAGGATGGGGTGATCCCTATCTTATTTCAGAAGAGATTGCTATTATAACGGATACATTGAAAAAGAAGGGGATAACCCGTATAAAACAACTATTTCTTGATAATTCAAGTTTCGCGTCCGGTATTACTGTCCCTGGTGTGTCACATACCTTAAATCCCTATGATGCAATAAACGCTGCATTAGTAGTAAATTTCAATACCATTAATATCAGGAAAAGGCCAAATGGAGAGATTTTTTCAGGCGAGTCGGTTACGCCTCTTACGCCGCTTGCAATAAAAAAAGGAAAAGCTATTTGGGCAGGAAGTAAACAGCGGATTAATTTAACCGAGAATGAAGATGAATCGCTGCAGTATGTCGGAGAGCTTTTTTCCGCTTTTTTTAAAAAGGCCGGAATCAAAATAGGAAATAGAGGCATTATAAAAGAAAAAGTAGATGATTCATGGGAGCTATTTTATACCCATTGTAACAGCAGGAAGCTTACTGAACTGGTAACGGGCTTATTAAAATATTCGAATAATTTCATTGCCAATCAATTGTTTCTCACTATAGGAGCCGAAAGAGTAGGAGTGCCTGCGACACTTGAAAATGCAACGGATTTTTTTAAGCGGTATGTTAATCTGAAATTGAATACGCCATTGAGTGAATTTGCAATTTGTGAAGGCTCGGGAATTTCAAGAAATAATTTAATTACCGGAAATGTGATGATCATGATTATGGAGAAATTCAGGATGCACGCTGACTATTTATCCACAAAATATGGCGCACTTGTTCAGTCCGGTACATTAACAGGCGTAAATAATTATGCAGGATATATTAAAACTGAAAAGGGACTCAGGCCTTTTGTCATTATCCTTAATCAGAAGAAAAATTATCGGGATAGAATATTAAAATTGCTTATAAGGTATTGTGAAAATTAAAGTTACAAATGTTTAATCAGTCGTGTGGCACGATCATCCTGTCCAGGTTCAAGGTTGGAAAGGTTTTAAAGCTTTGCGTCCCGTAAGGACAGAATATTTATAGCACTTATAACAAACAGCACTCACCCCCAAGTTCCGTCAGGAACGAAATATCCGGATTCTGACAATGATTTCAAATCTAATGATACAAATTACGTCTGCTTTAGTATATTACTACTATCAATAATTTAGAATTGTAGATGTCACTTTTTAGCACAGCCGTGAGATTGAAGAATGAATAAGAGCTTCAAGGCAATATTGTCGTTTATAGGAACTATTCTTTGAGCAGCGATAGTATATGCCGTGTGCGTATACTGGCCATTTAACTGGAAACCCAAAGTTGGTATAATTATCAGTGGATTAATTATGCTTGCAGGAATAGTACAGTTCTTTAAGATTTTGCTGAAGAATCCTGAGTGAGAAAACCCTTACGAATAGCCTGCATGAGCAAATAAAATGTAGGAGAGATTCTACACGTGGCACAAAACAAGGATAGATATTTGTCAACGTGGTTCCGGTTAGCAGGGTTCCTGCCCTTGATCCTGTTTCTGGCCCGTTTATCTTACTTCCTGGGCATTGGGGAGCCATCCTATATCCTTTGGATATGCCATATTTCCACTCTGATGCTTGCAGCAGGTCTCTTTCTGGAACAGCCGGAGTTGGTGCGTGTGTCGGTACTATGGCTGGTTATTGGGATTCCCCTCTGGATCTGGGATATGGCCGGGTTCGGTATAGGAACCATAACCACATTCGGCACACACATAGGCGGCCTGATCGTGGGACTGATCGCACTCTGGCGGGTCGGAAGCGGGCAGCGAAGCTGGTTGTATGCGGTGATATGGTTTCTTATTGTACAGCAGGTATGCCGCATGGTGACACCGGCTGAATTGAATGTTAACATTGCTCACGGTATTTATCGCGGATGGGAGGCGATGTTCAACAATTACCGGCTCTTCTGGTCAATTACCACTGTTCTGGCAGGAATAGTTTTATTTGGTATTGGAAAGGTTTTTCTCAAGCTGTTTCCTCCGAGAAGCTAGTCTCAGATGATTGTCACTATAAGGCGAGTTCAGGGAAATAATTGTGCTTGCACTTTGCATGTGCCCAGAGTAAACATTTAAGGATAATGACTTTTTTAACGCCATTTTAATATATTAACAATAAGAAGAGATTTTTTGTTGTATTTTTACAATAGGGAAGAAGAAAGTATGTTCAGTGAAAAATTGATTCTTTCATTTTGCTGTTTTTATTTCGGTGTACGTGCCGTCTGCGCACAGCCCGCAGTAGAATGGCAACACATCGGCCTTGCGGGGTATGGTGTTCAGTGTATCCTCACTGATAGTACCCTGTCGGAAATAATTGCCGGGACAGGTGATGGGTTATTTATTCGAAGGGATACTGCTTGGCATCCAATAAGTACCGGTGGCGATATCCGCAGTATTATCAGGGTAGATTCCGGAAATATAGTAATTGCGTTAGGAGATTCCGGTACGTATGATGGTATCTACATAGGGAGAGATGTATTTGACGGCCCGCCTTATTATGAACTGAAATTGATAACCGCTCTTACAAATCCTCACGCCATTGCATCGTATAACAATGGGGAAGTGTTATATGTTTCCAGCGGTAACACAATATTGTGGAGTAAAAGAAAGAGTAGCGGTATCTATGATACGTTTAATACAATTAATACACCGGAATTTTGTTTTGGTACTCTGGAGCCGGTGTGCGCTGATTTAAAAGTTCGTGACAATGAAAATGAGCTCTATGCCTGCGGCTATGATAGACAATTGGATATAAAACAAACACAGCTTCTAAAAATCGTTAATGATTCGATACAATCGTTAATAGCTCCTCCCTTATCAGCTATGGAGTTTGTATTTGGATCATTTCTGTATGCAGGTACACGTAACACCTCTGTTGTAACAATCAACTTTCATTCTTTTGACAAGTGTTCGCTTTCCGCAAGTCCTAACAATGAACTGGTAAATGATGTATATGCTATATACGGTTCCGGAATTCCCTATTATCTCATTGCAGCGGTAAAGAGTGGTATCTATTCCACCCGTGATGCAAAAACCTGGCAGGAGCTTGGAGATATACAATCGGTGCCGTTATGTATAACGGCAAATACTCAGTATATATTTGAAGGTATTAAAGAGATTGTCGGAACAGAAAGTGGTGTGTATATCAGTGATCTGAGTACGGGTATAGAAGAAAACGATCAACTGTATCATAGCATTCCGAAACCGAAAGTCTCTGTAAACCATACTGCAAACAGAAAGATTGCTATCACCTATTCTTCACATTCCAATAAAAATGTTCTGTTATCGGTAGTAGACCTGCAGGGAAAAACTGTGTTACCTGCAATGTTGGGAATAGCCTATAAGAACTCGCATAGGTTTATTATCGATAAAAGTGTCCTTTCAAAAGGGACATACCTGTTACACTTTACCTCAGATGGTTTCCAGAGCATTGAAAAATTGCTTTACTGTCAATGATTTATATTAAACTGATACTTCTTATTTTCTTCCTTCTGGTTGTCATATCCATTCTCTGGTACACACTGCGTACCGGTATTTCTCCCATGTGGAGTTCAGGCAAGGCCTGTCAGGCCATGCTTGGTGCTCTAGAACAGCAGGCGAACGGCCCATTAATCGATCTGGGTTCCGGCTGGGGAACAATCGTGGTCCCTCTCGCACGCAAATATTCATACCACCGGATTATCGGGTATGAACTGTCATGGTTTCCCTGGCTGGTATCGATTATTGTGAAATATTGTCTGCGTCTTGATAACCTGACATTGTATCGCAAGGATTTCAGGAAAGCTGCTCTCAGCAATGCTTCTGTGTTATACTGCTACCTTTTTCCGGGGGGAATGCGCTCTCTTGAGGAAAAACTCAAACGCGAATTGTCAAATGAGATGATAATCATAAGCAACACCTTTGCATTACCATCGTATCAGCCTGCGAAAGTCATCAAGCTCAAGGATATCTACCACACGCCGATTTATGTGTATGCCTGGAGGCCGGATCATTAAGAAGTTACACGTAATTACATTCATATGATTTCATAATAGGAGTATTTATATTAAAATTACCTTCCGATTTGATAAAAATTTTAAACCAGGCATGTTTTAAATACGACCATTACAATAGAGATTTTTCCCAGGTTACTATCTACTCGCAAAAGAGGGGAATGCGAGATATGAAATACCTGCCATATAGTGTGTTAATTCTTACTTTTCAAATTTGTTTTTCGATAGAAATTGTAAACTATACATTTCCTGATAGTTCCGGCTATAATTGCATTTTATCACTCGCTATAGATTCAGATGGTAATAAATGGTTTGGAACATTTTATGGTGTAAGTAAATTTGATGGTATGGCATGGGTTACCTTTGACAATACAGACGGAGTAGACGATTGTAATACTGCAGTTGCCGTGGATGCACACAATAAAATCTGGGTGGGTGGTATAGGCGCTGGCGGTGCATTTGTATTTGATGGAAACAGGTGGGATGGATATACAGTAGCAACCAGTATGGCTATTACCAAAATGATACGGGATATTGCGATTGATTCATCAGGGATTGTATGGTTTGGAACAAGTTGCGGTGTGAGTACGTTTGATGGGAACATAGTTACACAAAATGTATATAATAAGGTTGTATTATCCATGATTATAGAGAAAAATGGGAACAAATGGTGCGGAACTTATGAAGGCGTTAATGCATTTGATGGTATTGACTGGAAGATTTATACAACACAGGATGGTCTATCCAGCGATACCATTTGGGCAATTGAAAAAGATAAAGAGGGAAATATTTGGGCTGGAACTTCTAGGGGTGTAAATAAATTTAATGGTTATACCTGGACTACTTATGACACCTCAGATGGCCTCGCAGGTAACAGGGTAAGTGCCATTGTAATTGGTACAGATGGAAGCAAATGGTTTGCTACAAGACATGGTGTGAGTTGTTTTGATGATAGTACTTGGACGACCTATGATTCCTCAGATGGACTCGTAAGTGATTCTGTCCTAGACATGGCCATTGATCCGGTTGGAAATATCTGGTGTGCAAGTGCTAAAACTTTCTCAAAGCTGGTAGTGTCATCGATTGGTATAAGCCATGAAAATACCACCTATACAACCACTCAAATGCAAATGAATGCAGCTGCGAACCAACGAAAAAAGAGTATGCATATCTCCTTTGATCTGCATAAAAAACAGCATGTAGCATTGGGTGTTTATGATGCTAAAGGTAGTTGTATAGCAAGCTTGATAAAGGGGTATAAAAACAGAGGGAGACACTGCATTATATTGCAAATAAAATACCTGGCATCGGGAATATATTTTCTCAGATTGCAGACTGAGATGAGTGGCAGTGTTACTAGAAAAATTATTATTGCTGAATAATTTAGCTTAAAAAATAATTCCATTTTTATAGCTTAGTAAAAACTATAGAAGGATACATGACTATCGCGCAGCAGTTCCCGCATAAAAAGACTTTCTCCCTATAATTTCTGTATAAACACCATCCTATCTCATCAGGAATATCCTCTTCCTTTCAGTCCGTACGCTGTCTCCTGTTTTAACAGTAAGCATTGCATAATAAACTCCGCTTGACAGCGGTTTATTAAACGTATCCCTGCCATACCAGACTGTTTTATAGGTTCCTGCAGTATGCCTGGTATCTGCAAACGAGTATACCTGCCTGCCCCGTGCATTGAATACACCGACAGATACCACACTGTTCTCTAAGACGCTATACTGTATGGTAGTATGCGATGCAAACGGATTAGGATAGTTATACAACTGAAATGGGGTGTTTGGGGACACTGGAATGTCTTCGATACCGGTAGGCATTGTGTCAATGGTATAACCCTTGAGACAGAAATTCTGTGTGCCTTGACAATCGATTGATTGCCCGTTAGCAGTTATAGTCTCTTCATGGTTATATAAATCGGTCCACGCTGAGGTCGGGCTTGTCCGGTAATAGCTCTGGTCCTCTTCGGACTTGGAGGGGACAACAGCATCAACCCTGACATCCTTGCCATCCGGATTAAAGGGAGAGCTTGTTCTGTCGTGGGCAAGACCGCCGTTTTTCACTTTCAGGTAGATATAGAAATCATCATTACTTTTCAAGGTTACAAAATTGCTCAGTTTTGCGGTATGATACCCGATATGGTCGTTATAACCGGAAACCGAGGCAAGTTCCTCCTGTAGTTCGTCGTTTTCAAATTTGTCATACACTTTTATTTCCCACTCTTCATGATCAACCATTGTAAAGAAACTGACATCAATAAGCCATTCGCCGGAAGTCTCTTCAGCCGTGAACTTATTAAAGCACTCTTTCGCATTGTTAAAAGTCCCGCGCCACCCGTGGTAATCGTGATAGTATACACCGGTATACAGCACCGGCTGCACATTATGGAATGATACACAACTCTCTTCGATTTGCCGGCAGCAGTGTTTGTCATAGTATGAAATCCAGAAATAGGGTGTATTGCTCGTTCCCCAGGAGTTTTTAAGGAGCCACGCACCATTTTCGCTGGCCTCGGTCACACACGCATCATCCCATCCTATAATCCCGACATTGTGATTCGTTCCTGCATTGTTGGATTGCGGCTGATAATGGGTGGGAAGTCCCTGCCATGAGCTCCCACCGGTACCAATACAATTGTAATTGGTTGCCGTTACCCCGTTTCTCATGACAACGTTTTTAATGGTATCAATATTCTTACAACTCCCAAAGGGGCCGTCACCATCAATATAGTACCAGTTAAGATCGGTAATGTACCATCGGTGATAGGACTCTTTGTATAACGGAGTTGCACTCTGGCTGGGTATATTGCCCGCATCATCACCGGGCGCATCTATTTCACGAATCGGCCCCTCCAGTCGCGACATATAGGAACAGAACATTTTAAAATCCCCCCAACTGTGGATGCCGAGTCCGGTTGCATTGGTGCCTTCAAAATCACCGTTCCAGGCTTTATTAAATCCAAACCACCAGTCATAGTGATACTCCGCGATATTCGGCTCGCCCGTTTCTCCCGCATTTTTCCAGTTTCCGGTGACCAGAAGATTACCTTCAATACTGGAGGCGGTGGCATGAGCCCAGCAGGTGGACTGCTTCTGCGCTTTGACAGAAGTTACCAGATTGAGGTCCCGTAAATCATATTCACTCGGTGGTTGCGCAGATACATGTGTAGAGAAGAGTGCTATAACGATAGTTATGGCAGAGAGTGCTTTCTTAAGCATAATGCCCCCAGGGTATGGTTCTTACAATATAAAATGATAACAATAATCTTTTATTTCTACCTTATTTACCAGATAACAGGTGTCTTAATTGTTTTGTTTTCCGTGGTACAGGTAACCTTAAAAATATACGTTCCATTACCACAGAAAGTGCCATTTTTATCTAATCCTGACCAGGAAAATGAGTGTATTTTTCTTGAGTATGCAGTTCCCTGAGCAAGGGTAGTTATTTCCTTTCCCGAAATGTTATAAATAGTCACACGATACTTTCCTTCAGGAATAGGTACCTGCAAAATAACTCCTCTCTGTCCAGCGAGGGAAGATAAAATTTTTAGCTCTCCCATTTTTGGGGTAATGCCGGAGAGGTCAGGTTGAATTGCTATCGGATCTTTTACAGAATATATACCAACCTCCGGATCACCATACAGGTTAAAAGAAAAAATATTACCCCAATGCTCTAAATCAGAATCAGCAACTCCCTGGATAAGTGCGTCACCCATTGAAAGGGAATCCCCGATCATTCCCTTGCCTGTCATAAAGATCATTCCCTGTATTGCGGTATTTCCTTCCCAGGAGCCATTGTAGCTATCATACCAGGTCATTCGTGTCGCGCCTATCGCGCCGACAGCTTGATGTGCTAACATGGTATAAGTGAGGTTGTTTTCAGTTTCAATTTTTCCATTCGAACAACTTCCCATATGAACAAAAGAGGGATATTGATCATCAAAATCCTCTGCCGTACTAACTGACATAATATCCGAACCGGAAGTAGACGATCCATGTGTATGCCATTCCATTAATCCATAGGGATTAGCTTCCCACGCTGCTGCAACTGCTGGTTCAGTGCAATTTGATTCATCAGGATCGCCCTCATTATCATCATAAATTCGATAACACTTCCAATCTGAGGGATCGACATACTTTTCCTTAATTTCCTCAAACAATTTTGATCCTTTTGCACTATTATCAAAAGGTGCTGCAGCAAAAAGGGCATTCTTTCTCCATTCTGTTTCAGCTATGGGCTGGTTTTCGTAGGTAGTTGTTCTTTCTAAAATTTTATCGAGAGTTTCTATTCCACTCTCATCATATACAGGGATTCTTCCAACGCTGACTTCAGCGAAACCATCCTTATCAGGCCATGTATTTGATAAATCCTTATAATAATAATCTGTTGGCGAAGCTCTATTATCATGTCTCATCGGAACAGCACCATTACTGGGTATAGGATCACCAATCAACAGAACATATGCAATACTCATTTCTTCATAATTATCCTTTAGCCATTCACGTATATTCTCTGACGCTGTTTCCCCTGAACCGCCTCCCCAGTCGGATTCTGTTAAAACCATAACATTAAGACCTCTTTCCTCTTTTGATGCAATAAAATCTGTCAATTTCGTGGAAGATTCTTTAATATTCTCTTCTATCATAATCGCGTATGTTGCAGTATCAGTGAATCCTACTTTGGATGTATACTCCTGCATAGCATCTGAATAGTTAACGGCCAGTCGTTCGGCAAATTTTTTCATCTTTTGAGGAACCGGATATAAAATAGGGGATTGGTTTTTATTGCGAGATACTGAAACAATAATCGTTCCGTTTTTAACTGAACGGATTATTCCCTGCACCGGGTTATATCTGCACAGATGCACGCGGACCTGTACGAGCTTGAAACAGTGAAGCATTCCTTTGGCAATAATGTTTACATGTGAATTCGGATAAAATTGATTATTTTCATAGACCTCGACAGCTTTTCCATTTACAATTGTCCTGTTCGCAGGCCACATACGTTCATTGTTATAAATTGGCGGTGATGCGGGTTCAATGGGAGAGGTTACCTTTTGTATCTGCTCTTCCAATCCATCGACGTGGAATGTAACGGTTGATAAGTCAGCATCCGGCGGCAGCAGAAACGTGTATAATACAATCGGTAGTTTCGGATATCCGGGTTCATTATCAAGCGTGTGGCCTACAAATGTAATATGGCCGTTTTGTTGAGCGATATTCAGCCCGGGAAAAGTAATTTTGGATGTAGATTCTGCAAATGCACTGATGTGGAAAAATGATACACCAATAACGATAAGAAATAATTTGTTCATCATACCCCCTCTTTTAAAAATATGACACTGGTTACTTATGTCATTAATTGAAGCATTATTGTAGTGGTGCTTGGCGAATTTTTAAATTTCGCATTAATCCCCTGAACTTAATATACCCAAACCCCTCCATAATCGCACATTTCTGTGTCAGAATAGCGGGATTTATGTTTACTCATGTAAACGCTTATATAGAGTGTATCAATTCGCAGGAATACTAAAAATGCGGTAATAAATTAGAAAGCAGGGATTATGATTGATATAATCTGCTAAATGAAATGATGGTTTTTATAGTCGCACTAGAATTCACTCTATGCCACTTGTCTGAGTGTGACACTATTTAAATATCAATACTTTTTGCACAGTAGTATTGGTGCTTGTACTCATTCTAAGGTAATAAGTACCATTTGTTAATGAAGTACCCAAATCTACGGTGTGATTTCCTTCTTTCAGAAGTGTACGTATCAGCGATGATACAATTTGACCCTGACAATTATAAACAGCTACTTCTACGTTTGATCTCTCTGGGATGCTGAAAATTAAACAGGTTGGATTAAGCTGTTTCAGGTGCATGTGATTTACAGCGATTTCATCTGAGTGTTTTTTCTTTATCTCCGTTGTAAAATCACGAACACATCTGAAAATGGCTGTTTCATTAGATAAAAAGCTGTCGCTGAATGTTGCCGTATCATGCGCTGCAGTAAATTTTTTAAAGATAAAATCGCTGTCATTACAAAAATCGCTGGAAGGTACCTTCTTATGGTCAGTGTATTTGAGGAGAATATATGCTTTCCCAGTTTCAAGAGAGCGGATTTTGATATCCGCATTAAATGTAACAGGAGTCTCATCCGGTTCCGGTTCATCCCAGTGGTCTACCGACAGGTGGACCGGCAGGGTTTCGCTGTTGGAATCTTTAATACTGCTGACAGTGGTACCGTAATGCCTGGTCGGATCGAAATAATTGTGTACCGTATTATCCTGCCAGGTTTTAAAAGACTGGCTGCTGATATATTTTTTATGGCACTCACTGTAAAACAGGGTGTCATTATCGTTGTATGTTGATAAATTGTCACACGTATAGCCGGTAATAAGTATTATATGGTGATATCTATTGCTGTTATCACCGTGTTTCGTTGCGACAATTACGGGTGATTTTTCATGCAGCTCCTTTTTCAGCCAGATAAAATATTTCTCAATATCTGATCCGCCGTCCCATAGATCATATTCGAATGACAAGGCATCCAGAGCTTCATTCATTCGTTTTCCAAAAAGTATCTCTAAGTCGCCGATACTTTTTCTTACACGGTCTTGCGAAATATAAGAACCGTAGTACAGTGCGGCCATCTGAATTGAGCATGATCCGCAATACCCGTTGGAGAAATTCCACTGGCTGCGTGCAGGTATATCAAGGAGACATTTTTCCTCGGCAAAACAGCTGATAACAATAAAAATGCATAGAATTGCTTTGGATACTGGTAATCTCATTTTTAACCCCTGAATTATATTTTGGAGGGATTGACAGGAAAATCGTTCCTTTATATTTAATATATACATATATGCTTTTTGGGACACAAAAAAAGGTAATAATTTAAAAAACGAGGTTTTAGTCACCCTAACCAAGACAAACTGGAATTGAAAATAATTTCTACAAAGGATATCAATCGGTATTAATCTTACTATCTTAGCATTTTTTACTTAAACACTTTTAA
>CBDVBE010000124.1:0-15194 GCA_965372145.1 uncultured bacterium
CCAATCCGCAATCCCCAATCCGCAATCCCCAATCCGCAATCCCCAATCCGCAATCATACAATTTTGGATTTCAACCCTGAACCTGTGAACGGTTACATTGTTTTTTACTGGTACATGACTCTAATATGTTTTTAATCTCAGTAGCTTTGTCGAAGGATGTTTTTGATGTTAATACAGTTTTCAATATAATAGGGGTGCCGTAGACAACCTCAAACTGCTGTACAGAGGTGGAAAGTATCCGTTTTATTTGTTGAGCTATAGTTTCATCGGTCCCCTGGAAGGAAAAAGATAAAGCATTGTCTGTGTTTGCGCTGATCTGAGAAAGGTTGATTGCGTGTCCGAGTATTTTCATTTGAATGAGAATAATCAGGGCTCGTACAGGGGCAGGGAGCGGACCGAACCTGTCAATAAACCCTTTTTCTATTTCCTGAATATCTTCCAGTTGTTTACAAGCAGAACACTCCTGATACAATGCAATCCTGGTAGCGCTGTCAGAGACATAATCCGCGGGTATATAGGCATCGATCGGGAGATCTATTTTTACCTCAGGCGTTTTTTCTTCCGGTGCACGTCCCATGACCACATCGATTTCCTCTTTAAGGAGCCTGCAGTAGAGATCAAAACCGACAGCCGCGATAGCTCCATGCTGATCTGTCCCGAGAATGTTTCCCGCTCCCCGTATTTCAAGATCACGCATAGCGATCTGGAAGCCGGAACCGAGATCGGTGTACTGTTCCAGTGCGCGGAGCCGTTTAAGAGATACTTCTTTAATTTCTTTAAATGGTGAGGTAAGGAAATAGGCAAACGCCTGTTCTGCGGATCTGCCGACGCGCCCGCGAAGCTGGTAAAGCTGGGAGAGTCCCAGCATATCGGCGCGGTTGACGACAATGGTATTAACATTGGGAATGTCGAGGCCGTTTTCAATGATTGCTGTTGAAAGAAGGACATCAAATTTTCCTGCGATAAATTCTTTCATTACCCGTTCCAACAGTTTTTCATCCATCTGGCCGTGAGCTACAGCAACCCGGGCACGGGGAACAGCAATTTCAATGCGATCCTGGAGCTGGGGTAGATTCCGTATGCGGTTATGTACCACATAGATTTGTCCTCCCCGCTCTAATTCATTTTCAATTGCTTCCTTAATTATCTCGTCATGATATTCTGTTACATGGGTTTCGATAGGAAGACGATTCCTCGGCGGGGTATTGATGATTGAAAGGTCACGGATTCCTATCAGAGACATGTGCAGAGTGCGGGGTATTGGCGTTGCCGTCATGGATAGTACGTCGACTTTATATCGGTATTCCTTTAATTTTTCCTTATGACGTACGCCAAACCGCTGTTCTTCATCAACAATAAGAAGCCCGAGGTTTTTAAAGATAACATCCTTTGAGAGTATACGATGCGTGCCGATGAGTATATCAACGGAGCCGTTTTTCAGCTTTTTCAGTATTTCACGCTGTTCTTTTGACTTAAGAAACCTGCTGAGCACAGCAACGGTAAGAGGAAGGTTCGCCATTCTTTCGGTAAATGTCGTGTAATGCTGAGCTGCTAAAATGGTTGTTGGTGCCAGGATAGCGACCTGATATCCATCGAGCGCAGCTTTAACCGCGGCACGCATTGCAATTTCCGTTTTCCCGAATCCCACATCACCGCACACGAGCCTGTCCATGGGTTTGGGCGATTCCATGTCCTTTTTGACATCATTGATGGCAACGGTCTGGTCAGGTGTGGGATCATAGATAAATGCTTCTTCGAATTCCTTTTGCCACACCGAGTCCTTTGAAAAGGCAATACCGTCAAAACATTCCCTTTTTGCATACAGGGTAATAAGGTTTTCAGCCATTTCCCTGAGGGATTCCCGAGCCTTTGCTTTCTGTTTTTCCCAGCGGGCAGTTCCAAGCCTGGAAAGGGCCGGCTGAGCAGCATCTTTCCCTATATATTTTTGAACCTTATAAAAATCCTCAATAGGCACATACACTTTAGACCTGCTTTGGTACTCCAGTACCATGCAATCCTGCTGTATGCCCGTTGTTTGAATGCGTTCAGTACCGAGGAACCTGGCTATGCCATGATCAATATGGACAACATAATCTCCGGGCAGGAGAGAATCGAATCCGCTGATCGGCATACTCCTTTTGGATTTTTTTATCCGGGCAGTTCGTTGAACGCGGTTGAAAATGTGATGTTCTGAATAACAGGCAATTTTATGTATTGGGTCCACAAAGCCATGTTCCAGATACCCTGTTGAAAGAGTTACCGTTGCATTGTCATGCTCAATAAGCTCCTGCAAACGTTCTGCATGGCCCTTGCTTTCACAGAGAATGGTGATGAAATACCCGTCAGCTTCTTTCTTCTGCAGATCAGAGAGAAGCATGGTAACATTCTTATTGCATGATGGCTGTTCAATCAGAGAGAGGTTATGCGTTAACGCCTGTTCCGGCACCGTGTTGGTGTTTAAAAAGATCTGCTTATAGGTAGAGAAATCTTCAAGGATCTGTGGAATAGATATAAGTAAAGTATCCGGTTTTGAGACAAAGTGGGAAAACGTTTCAGGTACTCTTTTCAGGTGACGCTCATAATTTTCGGAATCTTCATTAAGGCGGCGTTTTGGATCAAACAGATCGTTCCATACAATTATGCACTCTGAAGACAGGTAATCGAGAAGGGATACATAGGGCAGATCAAACCAGTGGAGAAACCATTCGATGCCGTCATGCTCAGAGTGAGATTTCCACAGATGTTTTAGTTTATGGGCATGATGCAAATCAATATCATGGTGCGTACAGAAGGCTTCGATATCTGTAATACCTTTATCAATATGGTGTTCTGTCAGGCAGAATTCTTTCATGGGGAAGATTTCTACGTGTGGGTGTGATGAGAGTGATTTCTGAGTGAACACATCAAATTCGCGTATTGATTCAATCGAATCACCCCAGAATTCAAGGCGTATTGGATTTTCCGTGAGAAAGGGATAGATATCAACAATACCGCCGCGGATTGCGAAGGAGCCGATATCCTGTACCTGTGTTTCCCGTGTAAACCCATTGTCTGTCAGCCAGGATGCCAGGTTTCCCATGGGTATTTCATCGTTGACACGGAGGGTGATAATATGGTTAAAGAGTTCTTTCCGTGAAGGGATTTTCTGGAGCAGGGCTGCGCTGGTTGTTATATAAATCAAGGCGTTGCTGTCCATTAATTGTGAGAGAACGCGGAAACGTTTTTCGATAGTCGGCCCGAACGGGGAACGCATATTATAGGGTATTGCATCACGCGAGGGGTAGAGTGACACCGCTTCGTTTCCTATGAGTGATGCGCATTCACGGGCGAGGATTTCCGCATGCTTGGCATCGGGGACTACAGCGAGAACCGGCCGGGCAGAGGCCTTGAAAAAATGACAGATGAGAAATGCATCCGAGCTTCCGGCACAGCCGGTGATATGCAGCAAATCATTTCTACCGTCCAGGCTGCCGAGTGTGGAAAAAAGAGCAGTAACCTTCTCAAGGGTAAACGGTTGAATAGCCATAGTGTCTCACGGGTTTGAGTATTGATAAAGGAAAATACTTTGGGGAAAACAGGGGAGTACAGAAAATGAGCCAGGAGGGAATCGAACCCACGACCCACGCCTTAAAAGGGCGTTGCTCTACCAACTGAGCTACTGGCCCAAAATAATACGAAAAAGAGCTGTTTAATATATATAGCGTTCGGAATTGTGTCAAATAAGATATATAAGAATTGGTACTCCTTGATACAGCATATGAAATGACTATACCTTTTTATTCGTTGTTTTTATTTTCGGATGAACAGGTAAGAGAAAGGATCTCTTTGTACTTTTTGGTTGCATCAGTATTTTTAAAAGAGTCGTAATGTTGCATTTCATTAAATGATTTTCTCAGAAAAGGGCCCTTAAATTTTGAGCGTAAATATCCTGTTTTAGCAACAAAAAGCGAATCATAATTTACAGGGATTGGTTTCTTTATCTCAGTAGCGTCAGCTTTCTCAGTGGTTTTTTTCCTGGGGGTGAAAAGTTTTTTGTACTTCTGTAATTCTTCACATTTTCCTGATCTTGCTAAAGATTTTGCTTTTAATACCTTTGCCTCATAATACTTTGGTTTCCAGAAAAGGGTTTTATCAGCGTAGTGTAATGCGGATGTATAATCGCCGGTATTCAGGGCGGAAACACCCCGAATGAAACAGGTCGGTTTAAGATAGGGTGCCACACTGTCAAGTTGATCGGCACATTGCAGCGCAAAATTGTATTCCCCGATTCTTAAAGAAAGATAGGCCGTCTGGAAAAGAGCATTCGGGTGAAATGGGCAGATTTTTAATGATTTTTGGAGTAGACTTGCCGGTCTGTTTTCCTGTGTCATGTTTTTTCGAAAAGACATATAAAGGGTGTCACTGACAATAATCTGTAGTAAAAGTGTTATTACAATTATATGAAGTGTTAAACTGAAAATACCGGAATATACTTTTACTTTTTTTGATAAAGAAGACCAGGTTTGTCGAAAATTAAAGTTCCAAAAGTATCCTACAATTAACCAAAGCAGAATACCAGTGGGAATATGACGGGAAGCTGTGCTGAAACCGGCATGAATCATCATTAAAACAAGAACGACTAAATGAGTGTAATGACTGAAATTTTTATTGGTGCGGAGTTGTTTTATACCAAGGATAATTGCACCAATCCAGAAGAAGAGAGTAAATATAAAACCGATAATTCCCTGCTCACAGAGCGTTTCCAGGTAGTCGCAATGACCATTGCGGGCCAGGAGAAAAGGGCCCTCTATACTTTTCCAGAATTGTTCACCCAAATAGGGGATATTCAGGCTTACAAAATTGCCAATACCAATACCAGACAATGGATTGCTGAGAAACATCTTCCATTGTGCATTGTATAAAACTAACCGGATTGAGATCAGGTTTTTTGAGTTAAAAAAAAGATATGCAATCCTGATCCACATTGTTTCATTCCAGAACAGGACGGGTAATAGTCCAGAACAAAGCATGCCGCAATAGAGGAAAATGCGATTTCTCATGCTGGAAAGATAGCCGTTTTTAATAGCCATTGGTAATGCAACAGCAATCGTTCCCAGGAGTGTTAATATAAGAGAGCCGCGTGAATCGGAAAGAAGTAACGTGATGGTATGTAATACAAGAGAAATGGAAATTAATATTTTATGAGTTCGAAAAAGAATTCCTTTTGATAACAGCAGGTATGTATTCCAGGGCACCATTGCCATTATCAGAAAACCAAAGGTGTTTTTATGGCCAACCAAGCCGGTTAAGTCTATAGGATACTTGATTAAAACGAGAGGTGGTATATAGCCAAAATATTCCAATAAAGCATATAATGAGGAAATGGAAAGGATAATGGTTAATACCGTAAGAAAAGTAATGAAATGTTTTTCGTTATATAATATAAACGCACCAAGGAGGAACCCCAGGAAACACTGCCAGTGATAGATCAATCCCTGGTTACCATAATAGGGGTAGCTTTTAATGTACCAGTTGATTAAAATGTATATAATAAAAAAAAGGAAAAGAAGTGAAGGCCATATAGACTTCAAAGAAATTGTATTACATTGATTTTTCTTGTCCACTTTGAAAAGAAACACATACAGTAAAAACGGGGTAAAAATAAGGAAGAAAAGTTTTTTAAAATCAGCAGGATCAAGGGTGATAACAGAAACAGGAAGAATAGATAAAGCAACGACCAAAAAAATGTATAAACCGGATTGTTGCGGAATACCTTTTATTGTAAACCTCATAATATTATTAATAAAAAAAATAAAAAGCCTCTGTACTATTAAGGAATAATACAGAGGCTGTTTTAACTAAATGAAAGGGTTTGTTTATGGTTGCCAGCTTGAAGCATAGGTTTTTAGGTCAAAAGTACCAGTAACAGCTTTAGTACCTAAATGGTTAATTGTTGCTGTTTCATCGCCAGTAAGCTTGCCAAAACCTGTACCTAAAACATCCGCAGTTGCCAAAAACTCTTTAGGGTCTGCGGTGTTGTCATAAGTACAATCATATGAAAACCATCTGCTGCTTGTTGTGCTGATACCAATTCCATCTTTATCTGAATAATTTCCTGTTTCAGCTTCATAGGCAATTTCAGCAGTATAATATTGCATTAATACTGTTGGAAATTCCGACGCCTTTGCTTTATGTGAAGCCATGGTAAATTTAGGAATTGCAACCGCAGCAAGAATACCCACAATAACAATAACCACCATGAGTTCAACGAGTGTAAAACCTTTTTTTGTTAATTTCATTTTGTTTCCTTTCTCATTACGAGAGTACACGATGATTGGTACTTTTTTTGTAAACGAGGTAAAATATAAAGTACAATTTCGGGGCATTAACTCCTTTCCGGACAGGTGTCTGTCCCGTGATCTTTATAGCACTATCCTATATATTATATGATTTGTGTAATAATGTCAACATTTTTTAAGAGAAAACCGTAAAAAACTGAAAAAGCGGAAATCATGCTTCCGATAACGGTTATTTATTCTCAATACCGGTAAATGAATCAATCATAGGAAGAATCAATAAGAGGTGACGTTAATTAAAGCAAGAATTATACTGTGTTATTAGAGAAGTAACAGTGCGTTAAACAGAAGACTATGGTAATAGGCTTTCTGCTTCTACGCAATGTTATACACTGCGAGTATAACAAACAATGGAAATCAATTTCCTATTGTTTGTTTATCAAGGGGCTTTCGTACTTGCCCCACGGGGATAACAGTTACTTAGGCCGTTTCATAATAATATAGAGATGCTCAACCGGCAGTGATCCTGATCTGATACTCATGTGACTGGTAACACTCACCGTTTCCCATCCCTTTGCACCCTCATCGTTTAAATAATTATACAGCGTTATGTCGGTCCAGTTTTTCTGTACCTTGCCGTTAACATAGTGGATTTTCCACGAAATGTCCTTTGGGAGGACAAATCCGAAGATGCCTTTTCCATGTTTTTCAGCTATTAGAAATTTGTGTTCCCAGGTTTGCATCATTAGTGTGAGGTTAAGGGATAGTGATTTTAATTGATAATACTATCATGGCACATATATGTCAACAGAGGTGTTTTCCAACGGATTCCGAAAAAAAATACTGATTAGTGTCTGGCCGGAAACGTCATTCCCTCCCTTCCAGCGGGATTTGATAGGGTATCCATGCCTAAAAACATCAAAAAAAGATGGATTCCGGCCTAAAAGCGTACCGGAATGACTGCAAACAGGTACTTAACCAGTTTATCTGGGCTATGCAGAATTCCTCAGGATCAACTTGGTCTGCAACTCTTTGTGTA
The DNA here is from genome assembly GCA_965372145.1 of uncultured bacterium. Classification (GTDB taxonomy): domain Bacteria; phylum Fibrobacterota; class Chitinivibrionia; order Chitinivibrionales; family JANQEN01; genus CBDVBE01. Next base: position 7,315 of record CBDVBE010000124.1, read on the forward strand.
TAATTCCTGTTGTACGTCCTTCAATTTTATCAATGATTAAATCAATAGCATGATCACCCATTTCAAGCTTTGGCTGCCTGACAGTAGTAAGTTCCGGTTCAACAACCTCTGCTGCCGGCAGGTCATCAAATCCGACAACGGCAAGGTTCCGGGGAGTAGATATCTCGTTTCGTTTCGCCATTTTTATTATACCTATAGCGACCATGTCGCCCGCAGGAACAAAAATAGCAGTTGGTTTATGAGGGGAAGAATAGATTTTTTCAAACACAGCTTCTCCATCAGCCATTTTATCGTCAGGGACCTCGAATACCAGACTGTTATCAAACGGGATGTTATGAGACATCAGGGCCATCCGGTATCCATCAAGCCGTTCATCCATAGGCAGTATTTTTTTATTACAGACGACACAGGCAATGGCACGGTGTCCTTTCCCGATAAGGTAGTCTGTTGCATCCTGTGCACCCTGAGTGTTGTTTACATACACCGAATCGAGTAGATCACATTTTCTGGCCACCGCAACGCACGGTACGTGTTCATCTTTAAATACCCGCAGCTCCTTTTCCGAGCATGATGCCCCGATCAGAATTGCGCCGTCGATGCGACGCTCCCGTGCGAGGCGTTGAAACAGTTGTGATTCGGTTTCCTTCTGGCCGATGGTATCAAAGAGTTGTACCGTGTAATCAATATCCCTGTTGGTACTCTTAATGCCCTGGAGTATGCGTACTACATACGAGGATGCAAGGTTTGGTACAATCACCCCGATGGCATTGGCTTTCCGTGTTGCCAGACCGCGTGCTATCGCGTTGGGATAATAATTCAGCTCCCGTGCAATTTTTAGGACACGCTCACGGGTCTCCTCAGAGATGTTCGGCTTGTTGTTAATGACCATGGATACAGTTGCCGATGTTACTTTTGCGCGTTCAGCAATATCTTTTAATGTTACTGCCATAGTTCCTTCCTTATTAAAACACCTGTCATTTCAAATATAATTCATATCGCCATCACATTAGAAATCAACATCCATTTTCAACTTTAGCGATTCGTTTTCAGTATCCAATTCCGGCCGCAGACGTATTTTGATTTTATAGTCGTGAAGATGGGCATCAACAGCAGCGTCAAAGACACCATAGAAATAGAAGAGTACGAAATACCATAGATAGGTGTTTCTTTTTCTGAAGGCAATGTTGTATTCTTCATCCCATCGAGCGATATACCATGTTTTCAGATCTGTCTGTTTATCCGGCTGTATATTAGACGAGACAGATTGTGTGGATTCAACCTGGTTACGTTTATTTATACAGTCATTCAGGAGCCGGTTATGGTTGTATGACATATAGGCGAGAAGAGTATGGATTGTCCAGATGAGACCGGCTTTTGAATACGAGCCGTTGTATATTTGGCCCAGACCCAGAAATGGTATTGCAGAGAGCCATGCTGCCGCAGCGGGATTTCGCGGGTTGTTGTTTTTTAGAGCATTACTGCAGTCGAGTGCATCCCATATATTCCACAGGTAAAGCCCGGCCATCCATCCGACCCCATGATATGAAGCATAGCGTGCGGTTCTCTGGCGGTATCTGACAAGGTCGTACCCCATTTGAGCATCGATTAAATTGTCATAATGCTGTGTATATGCTTCCATGTTTGGCGTATAGTCCGAAAGGGTTTCCAGATGCTGGTCTATAAGGAGAGAATAATCGTCTATTGGTTTCTGCAGAGTATATTTGTAGCGATTCATACGATTGATGGTGTATAAGGTCCAGATAATTTCGGTACCCATAAAAAGAACACCCTTTACCCTTTTTCGGCAATAAATCTGCCCCAATCCCGGCAACACAGCAGATAGTCCAACAGATGTTAACGGGTTATAGCGGACAGGTTCTGTTAGAGAGGGATCCTCAGTAAGTTCAGTCGGCGGCATCACAAGTTCAAAGGAATCGGCAGAATCAGTCTGCAGGGAATCATGTAATATTGTTTGCATATCTTTCGTATCCAGCGAATCCGTAAATGCCGCCCTCCCTAAAACTGTCAGTATAAGAAACAATATTGATTTCATTAATCGCTGTGCTATGCGGTGTATCAGAAATGATGTTGTTGATTAGGAATAATTAGTTAAGCCCTTAAGCAATATAATACAAGTACGTTGTAAAAAGAAAATTTTAACGGAATAATATGAATTACGAGAGATGAATAAAAATATTCGGGAGGTTTATTACTGAGATTAAATTTCGTTGATATAGAGCGGTTTAAATCCCTTGTATTTCTCATCGAGATAGTTTATAAAAATTGCTTCCGTAGCCACATCTTTTTTAATGTTGATAATAAAGCGGTCTGAATAGATGCGGGACATATGAAGGCCTCTGCCGTCTTCATCCAGAAGGCCTTCGCCATGAATGTGACGGTCTATTTTAAAGAGCGCCTGTTTCTTGGTCAGTTTTCCACTGGTGTCTAAAACAGAAACACCGTATTTCTCGGAATCTCTGCCGACATAGATTTTTACCGCTTCTACTTCGTCAAGCTCGACAGCCGAGTGTTTTATATATTTTTCTTTACCGTTCTCATCAACGGGGGCATGGTACACTGCATTGGTAATAAGTTCTTCGAGAAGGATGTTGACAAACGGTTCTGCCTTATGAAATCGTGAGATGAGTTCGATAACATTATCTTCAACATCACTAATCTGCCGGGAGTTGACAATCGTATATTCTCCCAGGACATTAAAGTCGGGAAGCATATAATTTTCAAGGCCGAAAATTTGTTCAGTCACCAGATTTTTGACGATAGAATTGAATTCATCGAAGTTGAATGGGGTGGATTTTGAAATGATATTCGAGATATCATTTTCCTTTGCCATTCTTATGTAATCATTTACATTATACGCGGTGATGAGGGCTGTTCTGGTGCCGGGATATTTCCCCTTTACCTGTTTAATCAGCTCAAATCCTTTCATACCCGGCATGTTGATATCAGATATTACCAGGTCAATGGCTGTTTCATTTAGAACATCGAATGCTTTCCCTGCGTCCTCTGCAGTATACACCTCATAGTGCCTTTCCAGCTCGACCTGGAGCATCTCACGAATAATTGCCTCATCGTCAACGATAAGAACTTTGCCAAACATTGTATCGGCCATAATTTCGTATTAAGCAGGTTATAAATTTCTTGTAAGGGTACAGAACAGTATACCCTTTGCACCGGAATTTTCCTGTTGCACTACCATACAGTACTATATCATCTTATCAGGGGCAATAAAAGTCAACATTTTTTATGCGCACATATCGCAATTCTGTGACAGGGTTGTGTCGGAAAACGGCACGCGAATTCCCTGTTTTGAATAAGTAGTTGTTTGGGGGGATTTGTTACTATTTGAGGGCTCATTCTGAGGATTGTTTTCGTTTTGCTCTGCCACTGCTTCTTCCCTTATTTCGGCGCGCGCCTGTACCTGCGTCTGGGATGCCTGGGCAGCCACGGCCCTGTCCTGAGCTGAGGGTTGTGCCGGTGCCAGTGCAGCTTTACGCACGACCTGCATTTTCCGCACCGTAGCTTCAGGGTCTCCGCTTACCTCTGAGGAATCAATAGAGACTTCACCACCCACAGCATAACGTTTTCCATCAGGCCCGGTCTGGTATTCGAAGTTGGCACCACCGCGGACATACTGTCCGCCGGCAGCAATATGAGCCATTTCATGGGCACGAACCTCCCGATCACGCACTTCTAATTTCTGTACCTGCTGTTTCTCCTCATCTGTCAGCTCATCCTGCTTTTCCGTAGTTTCAACGGATTTTTCTGTATTGACCGGTTTTTCAGATGAGCTTTCGCCACTTTCGTGCGTAGGACCGCTATACCCGTTATATGTTGTGGGAACAGGATAACTTGTTGATATGGTTGCAGATAGAACCATGTATATCCGCCGATTTAAAAAATAGAAAAAAAATTACTCCTATTAGGTATTTTCGGCCTGAGAGACAGGGCACTTTAATATTTTTTATCTTCTATGGGAAAGAGTTATATTTTAGCGATTTTCAGTAGATTTAAATGAATAGCGCATACAATAACAGGAGGATGTGAAATGGCACAAAAAAAAGAGAACACTATCGAAAAAGAGAGTCATGAGTTTCAGACAGAAGCTCAGCAGATGCTGCATCTGGTGATTCATTCTCTGTATACACATAAGGAGATTTTTTTACGGGAGCTTATTTCAAATGCATCCGATGCTCTGGATAAGATTCGCTTCGAGTCATTAACCAACCAGGATATTCTTGATAAGGATACGGAGTTGAAGATTACCATTACTCCCAACAAAACCGCGAAAACAATCACCATTTCCGATAACGGTATCGGCATGACAAAACAGGAGCTGATCGAAAATATCGGTACGATTGCCAGGAGCGGTTCAATGGCATTTCTGGAAAAGCTGTCCGGTGATCAGAAAGCCGACACAAATCTTATCGGGCAATTCGGTGTTGGATTCTATTCTGTCTTTATGGTTGCTTCCAGTGTCAAGATTGTTACAAAAAGGGCCGGTGCTGAAGAGCCGGCAGTAGTATGGGAGTCTTCCGGTGAAACAAATTATACCCTCGAAGAGACGGAAAAGGAGACCCACGGCACCGATATTACCATATATATCAAGGACGACGAGCATACCTATACCGAGGACTGGCAGATTCGTTCTCTGGTGAAGAAATATTCCGACTTCATAGCATTTCCCATATATCTGCCTGATGAGAAGGGCAAAGAAGAGGTTATTAATGAAACCAAACCGCTCTGGATGCGGAAGCCGGCTGATATTACCGATGAGCAGTACGAAGAGTTCTACAAGCAGGCATGCGGCGGGTTTGATGCTCCGCTTGCAACGGTGCATACCCTTGCTGAAGGCGTTATGGAATATGCTTCAGTCCTTTTTATTCCGTCAAAGATATCGCCGTTCGAACTGTATAACTATGAACGAAAACACGGGGTGAAGCTGTATGTCAAGCGGGTGTTTATCATGGATGACTGCAAAGATCTGCTGCCGGAGTATCTTCGGTTTGTCAAGGGCGTAGTCGATTCCGAAGACCTTCCGTTGAATGTGTCACGGGAGAAACTGCAGGACAACCCCATGATCCGTAAGATACGAAAAGCGATTGTTGGAAAACTGTTTGCCAAACTTGAAGACCTGGCGGCCAATGACCCTGAGCAGTACAAAACATTCTGGAAAGCATTCGGCCCGATTCTGAAAGAGGGATTACATTCCGATCCTGACAGCAAGGAAAAGCTTCTCGGGTTGGTTCGTTTTCAGTCGTCAATTGGTGAATCCGAGGATGATTTTACCACGCTGAAACAGTATGTCGGCAGAATGCGTGAGGACCAGAAGGATATCTACTATATTACCGGCGAGAGCCGCGCTCTTGTTGAGAAAAGCCCCCACCTTGAAATATTCAGGGAGAAGGGGATTGAGGTTTTGTATCTGGTTGATCCGATCGATGAGTTTGTTATCCCCGGTATTTACAACTATGACGGCAAGCTCCTCAAGTCGGTCGCAAAGGGTGATCTTGATCTGGGAGAGCTTGGTAAAGAAGAGAAGAAAGAGAAAAAGAAGGTTGAGTCCAGGTTTATGAAATTCTCAGAGCGGATTAAAAATATTCTCGCGGATGAGGTGAAAGAGGTGCGAGTGACAACCCGCCTCAAAGACAGCCCATGCTGCCTGGTTACCGATGAACATGATATGGGTGCCCATATGGAAAAAATGATGAAAGCCATGGGGCAGCAGGTACCGGTGTCAAAACCGATTTTTGAGATAAACGGCAATCATCAGATATTGCTGAATCTCCATGCATTATACGAGAAAGATCCCAAGAGCGCTCAGCTTGAAGAGTGGGTAAAGCTGCTGCATGATCAGGCAATTATTGCAGAGGGGCGGGGTGTGAAGGATCCGGTTGCCTATTTAAACCGGGTGAATGAATTGCTGGTGAAAGTTTCGAGTCCTGCGGATGAAAAGGGTGAGGGGAAAAAGGAATAAAAATCCTTGGGAAGGCGTGCGCCCTGATAAATTCAGCCGGGTATGTTGAGATCGCGGTAAATGGCGGGAGGTTCAAATAGAAATGAAAAAGACAGTAATTCGTTAGTTGCTGACGGAGAGGTTGCAGAGATGGTTTCAACAGTCTGAAAACAAAAGAACGTTTACACGGAAGGGGTTTTTTCGGGCAGATATTTAAAGTAAAGTAACAAATCAACGGCAACCATTATCAGATTTATAGCGTACAGTATTATTATAACGTCAAAGGAATATAACACCTTATGGATTAAGCCGCTGCAATAGCCGATACAGACAATTGCCATAAAGAGAGGGCTTTTACCTGAAACCACCCTGGTGCGGATTGATTTTACAACGGATATCGGCCAACTGACACCGAAACAGATCAGCATAAGTGCTTCGAACACGCTCACGTTAGATTCCTTTCTATTAAAGTCCGAATCTGGAAAATACTAAAATAACATATTGAGTGAAGGTGTATGAATCCTTGATCCCATCCCCCAAGGAGAAACGGGAGAAAATATAGATTATTGAAACAGCATAGAAAGAAGAGGTTACGAATATTTGGTGATTAATGTGCTTAAATGTTAAAATTACTTCATTGACAGTAAATGTTTAAATTAATTTAAAAGAAGATAGAGTCGTTGTATAATAGAAATTGTTAACAAAAGGGGAAATATGAAAACGATATTTTTTCTGGCAATTCTCATTCAATTCATTTGTGCAAAAGATATAAAAGATGGAATGGTTACAATTTCACTACCCTCAGGCTCTACCTATATAAGGAAAAGTACACAATGGTTTGTTTAATGGGAAGGGTGTCAGGAAATGGAGAAACGGTGCTCAGTATAAAGGTGATTTTAAGGATGGTTTATTTCACGGTGGGGGTGTTTTTTATTCCGCAAATGGTGATACCATTATGGGAGAGTTTAAAAATGGCCTGTTAGACGGTAAAGGAACCATTAAGACAAAAACCGGACATATATTCACAGGAACATTTATAAAAGGCTATGAGAACGGTTATGCCGAACACACGTATTATTACGGTACGGAATATAAAGGGTTTTTTAAAAATGGAGTTTATCATGGAAGAGGTACTTTTAAATACTTAAACGGAGAGAGATATAGCGGGGAATATAGAGACGGTATTGAAAATGGTCTTGGTGAGGCTACCTACGCACATGGAGGAAGTTATAAAGGTAATTTTAAAAACGGTATGTATAATGGCAAGGGGACCTTCATCTATGCCAATGGCGATTCATATTCAGGGGATTTTGTCAATGGTGTAGAAGAGGGACTCGGGGAAATGAAATCTGCTGTTGGCACAGAGTATAGCGGCAGCTTTAAAAAGGGCATGTTTCATGGTAACGGCAGTATCAAATGGAGTAATGGGAATAACTATAAAGGAACATTTGAAATGGGGGAGTTGAGTGGAAAAGGAACTCTTTTTTATGCTAATGGAGTTAAATATATCGGCATCTTTAAGAATGGTTTAAAACATGGTGCCGGAACGTTTGTCTACCGGAACGGCAAATCAGAACATGTTCAGTTTGTTAATGATGAGCGCATTCAATGATGCCCGGAGGTAGAAAAGCAACGAAAGTCTGTAAAAAAGGAGGACTCCTGTGGTATTGGCTATAATACTATGAATTTCGCATGGTAACGATTCATATGTGAAAAGAAATCCTCCCCTTGCCGGTCAGTATAAATGTTTCATAGGATATAACGTTTTAATGGAGAGTTGTGTTACACTTTTATATAAAGCGGGAATATATACACGCGGGATGCAAAACACCCAGGGTATCCAAATTAACCCCTGAACCTCTGAACCTCTGAACCCAGAACCTCTGAACCCAGAACCTCTGAACCC
>CBDVBE010000125.1:0-15184 GCA_965372145.1 uncultured bacterium
ATTTTGAAAACTACCACAAATAATCAGGCAATTAGAGTAGATAAATTAGCACCCCAAAGAGGAATTGCTAAAAGTATCTCTATAGTAAAGGTCAAGTGCATCAAATAAAAATTGAGCATATTAAATGATTGAAGGAGCATACGATTAACGTATTTAAACCAGGAGGAATAAAATGACAATTAATAAGTATATAAAACCATTTGTCATTACCTTGAGTTTAGTTCTGCTGTCTATGAGTAATGCATTTGCACTTGTGATTACTCATGGCCCGTACCTTATAGATCAGACCGAAACCGCTGTTACTGTAGTATGGTTTACCGATGTCGATTGTATCGCCGCTGTCGAATATGGTACCGGTGGTAATTACACCAGAAAAGTTGAAGTTGTTACAAGTGGTATAATGGATATTGGGAGGCGTCATGAAGTACGGCTTTCTGGTCTGACAGCGGGACAAATATATAATTATCGCGTTACAGCGACGGAAGTCACCAGTTATGTCGCCTATTATTCAGAGTTGGGAAGTACCATTAAAAGTAGTAATCTTCAATTCACCACATTCGATAAAAACAAATCAGAGTTCACTTTTTATTTCGCGTCTGATATTATGAATGACGCAAACCGAATAAAGACCCTCTTACAGCTTGCTGAATGGGAAAAAGCTGATTTCATGGTATTCGGCGGTAATGGCTTATATAATCTGGAAAATGAATCTACCCTTTTTACCACGTTAATCGATCCCAGCTCGGATGCATTTGCCGATACCAAACCAATGGTTTTTCTTCGCGGCAATCTTGAAATGAACGGCAGTATAGCACCATCAATATTCAGCTATGTCCCAAACAGCAGTGAAAGGTTTTATTATACCTTTTCTCATGGCCAAGCACTATTTCTCGTGTTTGATTCGGGACAGGATTCTGCCGATGCTAGTCCCAAGTATGGCGGCTTGATGCGATCTGAACCATATCTACAGGATGAACTTGCATGGTTTAAAAAGTATATACAAGACAACAATTCTGTAATTGCAGGAACACCATTTAAAATTGCACTGGCACATCAACCGGACTGGGGGTATGGGGACCAGTCTGAATGGGACGATGTCGCAAACAGTGCCGACGTAAGTCTTCTCCTTGCCGGACATGATCTAGTCTATTCACATACAGAACCGGGAAGTGGAAAAAATTTTCATACCGTAGTTGTCGGACAGGACCAACTCTGTAAAATAACTGTTTCTGCCACTGAACTTACTGTTCAGGTTGTTAATAGTGCAGGAACAGAAGTTGATGCCTTTACTATTAACTAGTGATCACCTATTCTCATGAAAAATATCGGCAGGATGCTTTTGTTGTACCTAGTACCAAGCTCTCCACTCCCTTGGCCCCCACTTCAAATAGCATCCTGCTTTTTTATAATTAGTATCTGTTAAAGATAGCTTGTTTTGAATGTCATTCCGGCATGCTTTTGGCCGGAATCCAGCTTTTTAAGTGTTTAAGGGCATGGATTCCCGCCAAAAACATGCGGGAATGACTGTCATCTGTCAATATTTAACAGAATCTAATTAAAAAGAGGGAGCAGGAAAGAGAAACGTGTGAAAAAGTTACTATTTACCAGTTATATCGTTGTGGTGTTTCTCATGTGCAGCGTTTTGTTTAACCGGTCATATGCGTCTGCTTTAATAGCAGTTGACAGTGCAAATGTAAACGTAGGGACAATTTTCAAAGAAAAAACGGACACAATAAGTCATGTTTTTATAATACTAAATACCGGCGATGAGGCACTAAAAATTATACATGTTAGACCTGGCTGCGGTTGTGCAGCAGTCAAATATGATTCAATAATTCCCCCTAAGGAAAAGGGAGAAATAAAAGTAGTAATAACATTCGATGAATATTTTGCCGGAATTTTCAGTTCAATTATAAAAGTTGTTTCTAATGCTGCAAATGCTGAAGTATTAAAACTTACTCTGAAAGCGAAAATAATTTCTGTTGTTACGCCGTCACGTGAATTTCTCCAACTGGCTGCTCAGCAAGATAAAATGGTTAACGAACAAATAACTTTTACAACCGATAAAAAGGATCTTAAGATTGTAGATTTATTCTTTGAACAGTCTTCAGAAAAAAGTACAGATTTATGGAATTCTCCGGCAATTTCAATCCAATATAAACAATTATCGCAGGTTTATCTGACAAAAAATGGGTCTTTTACCTGCATTGTAAACTTTGCTTTTGAATATATGTGCTCGGATAAAATGAGTGGATATTTCACATTTAAAACAAATCATCCCCAAAAAGAACAGATCATAATCGGTGGAGTAATAGGGCCATTTGAAAAAAATGGAGGAAAAATAAGCCAGTCGGTAAAAAATGGTAACCGTTCACAGGATTAGAAGTTTATAAGTTTGGAGTTGAAATAAAGATTCTTTCAATGTATGAGGTGGTAACAAACCCATGAATTTTGTACTCTGAAGGGCGTTTTAAACAGCTGATTTCAGGTGAAAAGATGTTTCTTTGAACTGTTGAATTGCGATAAAAACACAATTATTTGACTTAAAATCGCAGAGTTTCTTTTTAAGAAGTAGCCTTATGGTCGAAGAGTAAAGTGTACTCTTTTTAAATAAATAAATTATTATAACTATCCATATCTGCTTAATATATTAAGCAGATGTGTACTTTTTTTTAGTACGCTTTTTTTGTTTCGATTCAAATATTCTTTTTTTATGAGGTTATATTATTACTATAGAAATCAATTTCTATCAACGTATAAAACTACTTATAATACTACAAGGAGAGGAAGATGATAAACTATATAAAATTTACCAATGTAAGCATCCTGGTTTATATCCTCACGTTCACAGCATTGGGTATAAAAGCGCAAGTAAACATCATTCCTGAGCCATACTCAATGACTGTTGGAGGTGGAAGTTTTACCGTGCCTTCGACAATAATCATTAATTCTGATGTAGGATCAGACACAACCGTTTCATGGGTCATGGAACTTTTTAAACAGGCGGGTATTCAGACTAAGACAGGCAATGAATCATCAGCACATATCATTCTCAAAATTATTACTAACCCGAATTTAGGTACCGAAGGATACCTGCTGGAGATTACAGCAGATAAAATAACGATCGAGGCGCCTATGTTAACGGGTCAATTTTATGCGGTACAGACCTTACGGCAAATGATGCCTCCGGAAATTGAGCTCCGCGATCCAAACAGTGTACCAAAACCGATAACCCTGAGCCAGTTGCAGATTGAGGACAAACCGCGCTTTGAATATCGATCTTCTATGATTGATCAGTGTCGCCACTGGATTCCAAGGGAGTACCTTTATCAGCATGCTGATCGTATGGCGCTTTTCAAGTTGAATACGCTGCATCTCCATTTGAGTGAGGATCAGGGGTGGCGTATTGAAGTCCCCGATTATCCAAAACTTTTATCTGTCGGTGCACAAACACAAATCGGTGGGGCAAATCCTCCTGCAGGTGAGCATTGGTATTGGACACAGGAGGAAATGGCGCACTTCATTAAGTATTGTGCCGACCGTAAAATTACCATTATTCCGGAAATCGATATGCCGGGGCATGCGATTGCTGCAATTGCTTCATATCCTCAATTGAGCGCAACGGGAAATACAAATGCAGTTTCAACTACCGAAGGGGTTAAGGATGATTACTTGAAGGTCGGTGATCCTTTTACTGAGCAATTCATTACTGATGTTCTTACCAGTTTAACCGCTCTTTTTCCATCAGAATATTTTCATATTGGCGGTGACGAATGTCATTCAACAACGATTTCAGACTATGCTGCCTTCATCCGGTGGGTAGAACAGCTTGTTAAAAATTTAGGAAAAAAAATGGTCGGCTGGGAAGAAATAGGCCAAACGTATTTAGGTCAAACAGTATACCAGGAGCCAACAACCAGAGTACAAAGGTGGCATAAATCAGGTCAGGGTCATGTTGTATCATGGTGTGACAAGTTTTATCTCGATATGAAAAATAAAAGTAGCGATGATAATATGTATTCTTTGAGTTGGTGTGGTATAGTCACCCTCCAGGTCGTGTATAGTACAAATTTTAGCGGTGCGGGGCCGGATTGCATAGGTTTTGAAGCCCCTTACTGGACTGAAAGGTGCCGGGATGTACAAAATAATACTGACCTGGCAGTTGCTGATGAGCATATATGGCCGCGTTTGGCAGCATTAGCGGATATAACGTGGGTAAAAAACAATAATAATTGGAACGGCTTCAGAGAGCGGCTTGCACCTTATGGCTCCCGTTTTAACCTTATGGGAGTGGAATTCTATGACAAAGATGCTGCAATATCATGGGAAACCTCTACTCCGAATCCGGACCGAAGCAGTGTTTTCGACGGCTTTGTCCCGACATCAACGGTAACACCGGTGATTCCTAATCTACAGGAAAGTCATTTCACGGGTATGGAATTGAGCGGAAAACACAGGCTGTACGACATGCAGGGACGGTTACTCGGTGCCTTTACTGCTCAGAATTTGCTCGGCGGCGGAAATAGAGCTGCCAAAATCGGGAAGGGTGTGTATTTCCTGGTTAATGAAAAAAGTTTTCATGTCAAGAGATTCTCAATAATCAAGTGACCTGATCTTACAGCAATTTTATTTGTAGAGGATATCTTGCAGTATATATAAAGAATTTCAACAAGTCACACTTCGGCTCCTTTACAAGGAAAAGTGTGACTTTTTTTAACATAATTAATTCCATAAGTAACTTTACTTAAGGAGGGTGCATTGAAAAAGCACACCTGTTTATTATGTTTACTCATATTAGTTTTTTCCGGCACCCAGGTCGATGCTGAAGATACACTGAGTGAAACTACGCCCGATGTAAATAAGATCGTTTTTAAGCCGTTTGGATTTGCCGCTTTCCAGGGAATACAACTCGTAAAATATAAGTACAAGGGTTTGAACTACGACCATCGCATGACAGTAAACTCTGTCCTCAACCTTGGGCTGAGTGTCTTCCCTACACCTAAATTCGCTATTAACGTAGGAATTGAAGGGTGCGTGTGGTTCACGACGATACCATTTTCAGAAATATACGCCTCTCCCAATGACCTGATGACACCTAACTGGTCTTTCTATATTCATCAATCCGATATGGTTTATTCGTTTGGAAACGAAGGAAAGTTTAACGGGGAGGTAGGGATCGGCTATTTCCCCTATAAATATAATCCCGAAGTTTATAATCTGGGCGAATATCTTTTCCGCAGCGGGACATATCCAGGGTGGTTGATCACTCATTTCGGTTGGCCGAAAGCCCGTCTTGCCGGTTTCCGATTCAGCAGCACCTCCTTTAACAGGTGGCGCAATGACCTGCTTTTAACCACTGAAATAGAGATGTATCCCTATTTTGACCTTACGTTTTCATGGATATCCAGCCTGAAATTTCTGAGAAACTTTTTCGATATCGGAGCTGGCATTTCGTTCTGCCGTTTTATTGCAAACGACCCTGATCTCACAACTCCCGAAAAGGTTTTTAACATTGCAGATATCGAGTTTAAGTCATCTAACGGCCCTGATACAACCTATGATACGACCTATTACTCATTCAAAGGTACGAAAGTAATGTGCCGCTTGACTCTTGACCCTAAGGCATTACTACCGGAAAAGGTACGGTCCATTTTTGGTGAAGGGGATGGAAAAATTTATTGCGAGCTTGACATTCTGGGCCTACAAAACCAGGGCGGACCGGTTGATTCGACAAAATTGCTCTTTAATTATTATTCTGAATTGTCTGAACGAATGCCTTTTACATTCGGATTTCATGTTCCTGCATTCAAGTTACTCAATGTGCTGGCGGTTGAATTCGAGTACTATAAATCCCCCTATCCAAACGATTACGGGACGCAACTCAGGTTTGCTGATATTGATGGGGGTGGCATTCCAGTACCATATTTGGGGGAACCAAGCACCGAATATGACATTGCAACCGGCGTTTACAACAAAGACAACTGGAAGTGGTCTGTGTATACTGAAAAATCAATTGGCAAGCATTTTATAATTGTCGGGCAAGTAGCAAGGGACCACCGGAGGACATACTCATCCTTTGATCCACTGAAATTGGACACAGAAGAGTCTCTTACAAAAGGTAAACACTGGTACTGGGCACTTAAAGTTGTGTCGGTCTTTTAATGACTGTTTATGTGCTGTTCCGGTTGATAAGAACAGTAATACGACAGGTTAAAAATAATGTGGGGATGTGTTATGAAAATGAAAATACTAATTACTTTTTTTACTTATGTAGTCTTTGCTGCTTCTTACTCTTACGCGATGGAGGATAATCCAGAGAAAAGTAAACTATCTTTCACTCCCTCGGGATTTGTAGCAACCGTTGCAGGACAACTTGTCAAGTTCAAGTTCAAAGGGTATGAGCGGAATCATCGGTGGATTAATCAGACACTGTTAAATTTTCAGGGAAATATAACATTTGGTGATCATTTGAAGATACATCTGGGCATGGAGGGGCTTATGTGGTTTAATACCTATCCTGAATCAGATGTGATGAGTGATTATGAGTTTCAGAAAGCGTTCTATTCATTTTATCCTGACAGGGCTGAAGGGATTTTTTCTTTTGGTAAACCGGAAAAATTTTCAATGGGCATTGGCATTGGACTTTTTCCTTATAAGTATAATCCTGACGCGTGGAATCTTGGCGAATACCTGTTTAGGTCCGGCGTATATCCTGGGTATATAAAAAATACTTTTGATTGGCCTATGAGCCGTATTTCCGGAATCAGAATAAATAATACAAATTTCGGTTTGTGGCATAATGATATTCTTCTTACCAGAGAAATAGAGATGTGGCCTTTAAATGATATCAGCCTTACCTATATAACCAATGTTAAAGCTCCTGTAGAAAATAGCGTCTTTGATCTTGGGGCAGGAATTCAATTTTGTCGATTAATCCCCATTGACGATTCATTAACAAATCCTAAAGATGTTTATTTTTTCGAGAATGTGGTAACCGACGAGTTCGGCCAGGTGATATCACAGGATACGGCCTATTATTCATATCAGGGAACAAAATTAATGGCCCGATTGACATTTGATCCAAAAGGAATTTTTGCACTTTTAGGATGGGATCGTTTTAATGCAATTTTTGGAAAAGAAGATTTGAAAATGTTTTCAGAGATTGCCTTTTTAGGTCTTAAGGATTATGGAGAATACTATGACACGCTTTCACAGCGTATACCAGTTATGTTTGGGATTAATTTACCTTTCTTTCGTTTGTTAGATGTTGCATCCCTGCAATTTGAGTATTATGGTTGCCGCTTTCCGAATAGTTACTGGGATGCTACAAACGCGTTTAAAGGTTATCCTTTGCCTGATAACCTTCAAGGTGTATACCAGATTGAGGATTATAGAAAGGATAACTGGAAATGGTCCCTTTTTATAAAAAAGACTATAGCAAATCATTTTACCATTACAGGTCAGGTAGCCAGGGATCATATTCGTACCGTTTCGTTTTATGCAAACAACCTTGATGTTGAAGAGTGTTTAAGTAAAAACAAACACTGGTACTGGATTATGAAGCTCGGCTTTGTGTTTTAATACATTTGCCTATTAAATTATCATATAGTCAAGGAGGTCTTATGTTAAGTAGAGTGATTAAGTATCTCATTGTACTCTTTTTTTCTGTAATTTTATCTACTGAAGCTATTCATGCTATTACTATCGACGGTACCTATCAAGGTCCTCGATTAACTGGGATACCACTTGGTGGTATAGGCGCCGGCTGCTTTAATTTCAAACCAAACGGGACCTATTCGAGTGACTACTGTTATAGGCGGGTGTCAACAGGAACTGAACCGGATATTATGGTTTATACGAATGCCGGTGGTACCAAATGGTCTACAAACGCGCTGACTGTCAGTAACGGTATTGATATTACTTATACAGGCTTTTGGCCAAAAGTTACCAATGAGTATAAACATCAATCTATGCCTATCGAGCTTACGCTCGAGGCATTTTCTCCCCTGTACCCGGGCGCTAATAAAGATTGCTCCTTACCTCTTGCATTTTTTCGATTTCGGGTAAATAATCCTACTAATAGTGCGATTGACGCTGCTATTGCACTTAAAAATGGTGCAAATTCAGCAGTAATCGTTGAAAGTGGTAAAGTAAAAGGAATAAACAGTAATGCAATCGTGGTAATGGTCAAAAGTGATGGCGAGGCAGAGATTACCAGTGGTGCTAATGTTAGTGATTTTACTGATGACGGTAAGCTTGGAACCGGCCCGGGGGGAATTCTTGCTGCTAAAGTGACTCTTCAGCCGTCAGAGGAACGTATACTAACTTTTATTCTTGCATGGGATACTTACGGAAACACCAAGGGATACTATAAGAATCATTATGGTACAGTCAGGCAAGTCGCTGATTACGGTTACGAAAATGCAGAGGCCCTGAAAGGTAAAGTTGATAACTGGCATAATAAAATTCTAAATTCCAATCTTCCTGACTGGTATAAAGATGTTTTAATAAACAACTGCCATGTTCTAAATGCTACTTACAGGTGGGATCAGGATGGCTATGCCTTAGGCATGGAATCTGTTACACATTGCCAGGTAGATTGTTTTGATCAACGTTTTTATGGTTCTATTATAATACCACTTTTTGCACCTGACCTTGAATACACTATTATGAAGGAATATGCAGTGACTCAGCAGGCAGATGGACATATCTATTACGCTATTGGTGGAAACTATATAGCTAGTAAAAATGATGTTAATTCCCAGTTTGCTATGGTACTTTTAAGAGATTATATGTGGACAGGTGAGGACAGGTTTCTTACTGATATGTATGATGTTGCGATAAAATCTCTTGAATGTAATAAAAATGATGATGCAGATAATGATGTTTTGCCTGATAATAATTTTACGACTTTTGACCAGCCAAAATATAGCGGTTGGATGCCTCCAGAGTCTGAATACTGTAGTCACATTTGGCTTTGCGGTTTAAAAGCCGGTATGAAAATGGCAGAACTTAATAATGACCCGGATGAGGTAAACAGGCTTCAAGGGTGGTTTAACCAGGCTTCGGCAAGTTTTGAGAAAAAAGCTGGCCAGGGCGGATACTGGGACAACACCACGGTTGGCCCAACTGGACTAAGAGGTTTTTATACAGGTTCAAACGACATAGTATCAAATCAGAGCAAGGGAAGTGCGAGCTGGGCATCACAGATAGCGGGGCAATGGTATGCTGATTTTCTGCAAATTGGTCTTCTTAATCCTCAGGGTAGAATTGATAGTGCTATTGCCTATGTAGAAGCTTTAAATCCTGGAGCTGATGGTAGGGGTTATTATTTGGCAATACTCCCGGACAAAAGTAACTGGTTTGGAAAACAACCGGGTGGTAATGCCTGTGGCGAACAGTGGCCATGGTTTCCACCGGCTCACTTTGGAACACCAGCCATTTCACAAGGTTTTCCTGATATTGGTATGAAGTGTATAAAAAGTAACTGGAGATCGAACTTTGCAGGTGAGCTATCTAGTGTAGGTAAAATACCCTGGAACTCACCGGTATTTATGATGGTTAATGGAAGCAATAATCCAAATGACTGGGGACGTTATCGCTATTGCAATCCTCCCGGTGTTTTTACAAGTCTAAACGCTATTACAGGTTTTTATATTAATGTTGCAAATAAAAAGCTTTGGATCAAACCGCAAATCCCATCTGAAATGGATGGTAAACTTGTCAAAGCCCCGCTAATCAATCCAAAATCTTGTGGAACACTTGATTATTCAACTGGTTCGTCTATTCTGCAACACATTACTGTTGCTTTTGACTCTGATATGTCATTTTTTACTATTACTCTGCAGGATAAAAATACTGAAGTTGATCCAATTTATGTTTTTACCAATAAAGGCGGTTCGCCTGTTGCATGTACTTTCGAGCGTAAAGGGAGTGGTAAAACAGCAGAAATTGTAATTTCATTTTCGTCCGAGCTTACTATCAACCAAAGCGGTGTTGAGATAATTGTCTCTGACAATGAAGTGACAATGTGTAAGTCTGTAAATACCGCTATGCAGACTAGAATTACAACCATTTCTGTTAATCGTGGAACTATTCGACTTCCAAGGTATTGCAGACCGAATGATATTGTTGAGATTTACAATCTCCAGGGTAGGCTGCTCGCCAAAGATATTTCATCGAGAATTTTACGGAACAGTAATTTAAAATTGTCAAACGGCATTCATATCTGTAAAATAGTGCCGGTTGAACACAAGGAATAATGGCCTTTATCTGGCAGCTACATGCAATTGACGTTATTAAATCGCTGATGCTAGTTATTTATAGATTAATTTTTTTATGACAGCCAACATTTTAAAAGGTTGATTATGCAATTAAACGGTATTGACTGGATGATTATCTTTGCTTTTTTTGTTATTGCCCTGATTGTTGGGCTCCTAGTAGCAAAACAGGCGGGTAAAAGCACATCTGAATTTTTTCTTTCCGGACGTAATATGCCATGGTGGCTGCTGGGTTTTTCAATGGTAGCAACAACTTTCTCGACTGACACACCAAATCTGGTAACTGATATTGTACGCCAGAACGGTGTTGCCGGCAACTGGGTATGGTGGGCATTTCTTCTGACCGGTATGCTAACGGTATTTGTCTATGCAAAATTATGGCGCCGCTCAAATGTACTTACAGATGTAGAATTTTATGAGATACGGTACAGTGGAAAAATGGCCGGTTTTCTCAGAGGTTTCAGGGCGATATATCTTGGTGTTTTCTTTAACATCATGATAATGGCTGCCGTTTCACTGGCTGCAATTAAAATTGGCGGCGTTATGCTTGGTTTCTCACCAATAAAATCAATTTTACTCGCATCAATTGTTACGGTTATCTTCAGTACTATGGGCGGTCTTAAGGGAGTTCTTATTACTGATTTCCTGCTTTTCATTGTTGCTATGATCGGAGCAATAGCTGCTGCTGTTGTCGCAGTTAATATGGAACAAGTCGGCGGGCTGAGTGCACTTTTTAACCATCCTGATGTGGCTGGCAAATTGTCACTTATTCCGGACTTTGATTTCAGTAATAAAGAGAGTACTAACCTGGTAGTATCAGTGCTTATTATTCCTATAGCGGTTCAATGGTGGAGCGTGTGGTATCCGGGAGCTGAGCCGGGCGGTGGAGGCTATCTTGCTCAACGTATGCTCGCAGCAAAAGATGAAAAGCATGCGACGGGCGCAACATTGTTTTTTAATGTGGCGCATTATGCGCTTCGTCCGTGGCCGTGGATACTGGTAGCGCTTTGCTCAATTGTTGTATTCCCTGACCTCGAATCAATAAGACTGGCGTTTCCGCAGGTTGATCCGAATATAATAGGACACGACCTCGCCTATCCTGCAATGCTGACATTCCTGCCGCATGGCTTGCTTGGTATTGTTCTTGCATCTTTAATAGCAGCATATATGTCAACAATCTCAACGCACCTAAACTGGGGTTCTTCCTATATTGTAAACGATTTCTATAAAAGATTCATCAAACCTGAAGCTTCAGAAAAAGAGCTTGTTCTGGTTGGAAGAGTTTCAACAGTCCTGATGATGGTTGTTGCCGCAGTCGTAGCTTTAAGTCTGAAGAATGCTCTTCAGGCGTTCCAGATTCTGCTTCAAATTGGCGCCGGTACCGGCCTGATATTTATTCTACGCTGGTTCTGGTGGCGAATTAATGCTGCGGCTGAACTTGTCGCTATGGTAGTATCTTTTATGATTGCGGTATATTTCGGTTTTATACATGCCAGTGTTCTGCCGGATATAGAGCTTTTAGCATGGCATAAACTCATAATCGGTGTTGCAGCAACTACTATAATTTGGGTTTTAACTATACTATTAACTAAACCAACTGATACCAAGACACTGCGCAGTTTCTGCCGGCTGGTCAATCCCGGCGGTCCAGGCTGGAAAAAAGTGTTAGCCCAAGCTGAAGCAGATAATGACAAAATTGAAACTTCTTACAAAGCCCAAAGTCTTCCCATGGGTATCCTGTGTATGTTCATTGGATGCATGGCTGTCTATTCAGCTTTATTCGCAACCGGTTTCTGGATGTATGGAAAGAGTGTTCATGCATCCATATTAACAGTTGTTGCAGCGGTATGTGCAGTATTCCTGATTAAAATCTGGAACAAAGTAACCGCTAATTAAAAATGAGCAGATAGCGGAAAAGAAAGATAGTAATTATGAAGCAATTGACACAATGAATGCCAGATAAATTTAAGGTGTATATGTTATCTTAAAAAATGTACCTAAATAAGGATGGTAATATGAATCCCTCTTCACGCCGCGATTTTCTTAAGGTAATGGGGATGAGCACCTCTGCTCTTCTCGTTCCCCATTTGGTTTACTCCCAGAAAAAACATAGACAACCGTTAAATGTTATTTGTATTCTCATTGATGATTTAGGATGGACCGATTTCGGTTGTTATGGCAGTTCCTTTTACGACACTCCCAATATTGATAATCTTGCCTCTGAGGGCATGATGTTTACAAATGCATATGCAGCCAGTCCGGTTTGCTCACCTACCCGGGCAAGTATCATGTCGGGAAAACATCCCGCCCGGATAAATATAACTCAGTGGATCGGTGGAACTGAAGCTACGACTGATGAAACAGAAATTAAAAATCAAAAACTGATCCCGCCTGATTATGAACACCAACTCGCACTCAGTGAAGTGACTGTAGGAGAAGCTTTTAAGGAAAATGGCTATAACACGTTTTTTGCAGGCAAATGGCATCTCGGCGATAACGCTGACTATTTTCCGGATCAACAGGGTTTTGATATAAATAAAGGTGGGTGCGGTTGGGGGTCACCAAAGAATGGACACTTCTCTCCCTACAATATTCCAACACTCGACAATGGTCCCAACAATGAGTATCTTACCGACCGATTAACTGATGAGACATTGACCTTCATAGATGATAATGCTGACAAACCATTCTTTGCCTTTCTTTCACACTATGCTGTGCATATGCCAATTCAGGCAAAATCTGCCCTGGTAAAAAAATATGAAGATAAAGCCGCAGCATTACCATCACATGAGACCACAAAAAATATCGACGGTGTAAACACCTGTATTGCCCAGGACCACCTGCCCACTTACGGTGCGATGGTCGAGCATGTTGATGAAAGCGTGGGACGGATCATGGATAAATTGAAAGAGCTCAACATTGAGGACAATACCCTGGTAATGCTTACTTCGGATAATGGCGGTTTATCGACTATCTATCTCATGACATCTAACCTGCCTCTGCGCTACGGCAAAGGGTGGTGCTATGAAGGCGGCATTCGTGAACCGTTGATTGTCAGGTTGCCTGCAGTGATTGAAGCGGGGAGTACTTGTGATGAGCCGGTAACCAGTTGTGATTTATATCCTACCATGCTTGCCATGGCTGGATTACCGTTGAAACCGGAACAGCATAAAGACGGTGTAAGCCTGGTGCCGCTTCTGAAACAGACCGGTTCTATAAACCGTGATGCTTTGTACTGGCATTATCCGCATTATCATGGTGGAGGGCATAAACCGTCAGGTGCGATCCGTGTCGGCGACTATAAACTTATCGAATTCTTTGAGGATAACAATTGTAAACTCTTTAATCTCAAAGATGATATTGAAGAGGAAAACGATTTAGCAAAGCAGATGCCTGCCAAAGTTAATGAGTTGCGCAACAAAATGTATGCGTGGCGTAAAGAAGTTGACGCTCGTATGCCTAAAGACTGGGTGACATCTGCGCAAGCTTCCAATGGGGTGCCTGGTGGACCGGGATTAACGGTACAACCTATTCCCGCGACCGGGGGCAATTACATGATATCTTACAATCTGCCCACAGCATCAAAGGTCACATTGAAAGTGTATACGACAAATGGACGGGAGGTTAAGACCCTGGTAGATACCTATCGACATAGGGGAAAGAACTGCATTGTCTGGAAGGGGCAAGACAACAAGGGGAGAAACCTTTCAGTCGGTACCTATATCCTGAAATTTGAGGCTTGCCACAATAACGTGAATAAGAAATTGATTCTCACGAGATAAAGACAATTTTTACCTTCCGCAGTCAACCAACTTGATTTCTCCACTGAAGAGCAATCTGTTCCAAGCGATCATGGGCATGATTAAAAAATTGCTGGTAAGATTTGCAAAAATAGTGGGAGTCTAATGAACTGCATCTTCCAAAACATCACGAACCCAGGAATTTAAGCTTTTTTTTTCTAATCTAGCATGTGTTACAATTTCTTTGTGAAGGTACGGTTCAACACGCACAAGAAACCTTCCTGAAAATGGTTTTTCGGGCGATTCTCCGCGCTTCCTGCAGAATTCAAGATAGTCATCAATTGAATCTTGAAATGCCTTTTTTAATTTTTTTACAGTTTCACCTTCGAAGGTTATTACATCTCTTAGGTTAATGACTTCGCCATGAAAAATATTCGCTTCATCATCAAACTCTACTTTACCGATATATCCTTTATATTCTATCATATTATAACCCCTGCTTCCTGGAGAAATCTTCTTAATGATTTAACAGCGCCTTTATTTGTTTCTTTTTGCGGATGTGGTCGATGAAAAACTGCCCGAACATCATTTAACACAATCCTTACTCGAGATCCTCGTCCTTCGGAAATTTCACCACCTAAGGCTAAAATAAGCGATTCAATGTTATTCCATATAATATCTGGCCTTTCCGGTACTTCAAATATTTTCTCAAGTGTTCTTCTGTGTTTCTTGTTCATACTTACAATATAGTATCATTTAATGATACTATGCAAATTTAAGAATTTCAAGTATTTTTTTAGGCTTTTTGCAAGTGCCCTGCTCTAAAAAGCCAGGAAAAAGGTGGCATGTCTCTTCAGACTTATCATGTCCCACACGGGCTTAAATGCATTTGATATTTATGATACATTGACACAAGCAACAAACTATAATTAACAAATAGTACTCAATTTAATAGACGTCATCAATTGTAAATTAACCATAATCATTTTTAACAAATTCATTCGCTCGACCCGTTTCTACAAGTTCTCTAAATACTAAAAACGATGCTGTAATATCATCTAATATATCTGCATCACGATCACCAACACTTACTAAACGTGTATCCGCATAAGCCTTTTGAACATCACAAAGACGTTGAAAGCTTTTAAGCCATTTATAGCTTTC
>CBDVBE010000126.1:0-15146 GCA_965372145.1 uncultured bacterium
TCTGTTAAATATTGACAGAGGACAGTCATTCCCGCATGCTTTTGGCGGGAATCCATGCCCTTAAACACTTAAAAAGCTGGATTCCGGCCAAAAGCATGCCGGAATGACATTCAAAACAAGCTATATTTAACAGATACTAATTACTATATATATAAATAATAGGCAAAATTTGGGGAAAATGCAAAAATATCTTTGTGTGCACTAGTGGTGTACTAAAATGGTAGTTCGTCCTGATTAATAACCCTATAACATCCCGGCAACTTATAAAATAACTTGTGAGAGTTAAATTCCGATACAATTGCATTTAATGTCGCCAAACTCGCCTTATTTTCAAAGCCTGATTCCAGCCATTTGCCGGCTTCCAGCAACTCATTTGTATTAAATGGGCCATTAAAAGTCAAATCCGGATTAATACCGGTCTCATGGTAATTCATACTGCTTATTGGAAAGAACTTCATCATGGTCAACTGGAGGCCTGCATCATTTAACATGTGGAATCGAACCTGACCGATAGCTTTCCCATAACTTTTCTGTCCGATAAGGTATATACTTTCCTGCGGCAATCCATCGTGCAGAGCAATAGTAAGAATCTCGGAAGCACTAGCTGATAAGCTGTCCATAAGAATGACAATCTTTTTATTGCCCCATATCGAGTCTGTTTCAGAACTCACCCATGTGGTATCAACCGTTCCGGTATCTATGCTGATTCTTCGTTTTTTCACGGAAAGATATGGTACATTCACAGGAAGAAAATGGTCAATAATTGCCTGAGTTACATGTACATAACCACCCGGGTTATTTCGCAGATTAATTATTATATTCTGCAGGGAGCCTATGGGAGCATTAATACGTAAGAATTCATCATACGTATTAAGCTCAAATTCCTTTATATAAAGGTAGCCGGTACTATCAGTTATTTGTGTAAAAAAGACCGTTTCCCCTTCTCTCTGTTTAATAAACTTAAAATTTTCTCTTTGCCCGGGATTACAGCGGCCAAAAATACTCGAATACACTGGTGTGTAAATTGAATAAAAGTAGGTTTCATTTTTCCAGTGCGAATAGAGGGTATCATAGAAGCTGAAAACGAGTGTTAAAGGATCAGAATATGTTATAAGGGTACTATGATCCGGGACCCGGTCCGAATACAGGCTGAAAGCTTTGCAGTACTGCCATATCCGTTCCAGTTCCACAAGATCCTGATCTTCCGGGACTGGTGGATAACTGCATACTGAAAGGAGTAACCATGGCAGGATACAACCAATAGGAACTATCCGGAAAATCTTTTTTAGTATATTTCCTTTGGAAAATAAATCCATTTATTTACTCCAACCCGCTAATGCCCCGTTGCGAACAGACTCAATCCGTTCGCGATAATCATCTCCCTTAAAAATATAATTTCCGGCGACAAATACATTCGCACCATTCTCAGCGCAGATTCGTGCAGTCTCACCGTTAATACCGCCATCAACTTCGATATCCAGTGCAAGGTGACCGATACGTTCGGCTTCATCGTGGACCGCGCGAACTTTCGCCATAACCTCTTCCATAAATTTTTGTCCCCCGAATCCGGCATACACACTCATTATCAGCACAAGATCAATATCACGAAGGTAGGGTATAAACAGTTCAACCGGTTTATCAGGATTCACCGTAACGCCAACCCGTGCACCGGTATCTTTTATTAATTGCATGACCGCTGGCAGGTCATCACACGCTTCAGCATGAACGGTTATTGTATCTGCTCCGGCATCCCTGAAATTCTTGATATATTCTTCGGGATGGACAATCATAAGGTGTACATCGAGTGGTAAGGATACGCACTTCTTTACCCACTCAACCACCATTGGACCAAAACTGATATTCGGTACAAACCTGCCGTCCATGATATCGCAGTGGATCCAATCGGCCCCTGCTTCTTCAACAGCTTTGACTTCCTGCTCCAGTTTGCGGAAATCAGCTGAAAGAATTGACGGTGCAACAATTATTTTTTTTTCACTCATAAACTTTCCTTACTGCCCCCACAATCCGGAGAGGGTTGCGAGGGTAAAAAAAGCGTAAAAAGGCTCTCCCTCCCTACGCTTATATCTATTTCCGTATTCACGTTGTTCTATCTTTTAGCAGCACTCTTTATAAGTTGAAGTGCTATTTCATTCCGTTGAATCTGATTGGTTCCTTCATAAATCTGACAGATTTTCGCATCACGCATTCGTTTTTCCATGGGATACTCGCGCATGTACCCATAACCGCCCATCACCTGCAGGGCATCAACCGTGACACGCATAGCCACGTCAGAACAGTAGAGTTTACACATGGATGCCTCTTTTGCGAATTTCTGTTCACCGGCATCAATGGTTTTTGCCGTTGCATATAATAATGCGCGGGCTGCTTCGGTCTCAGTAGCCATATCTGCCAGCATGTGCTGGACTGCCTGGAATGAGGAGATCGCCTGACCGAATTGCACCCTTTCCCGGGAATATTTCAAAGCGTCATCCAGCGCCCCCTGCGCAATACCAAGAGCCTGTGCAGCGATACCGGGCCGTGAGTAATTAAGCGTTTTAATGGTGATAATAGAACCCATACCTTCACGGGAAAGAATATTATTTACCGGCACCTTACAATCCTGAAAAATAAGCTCTGTAGTACTGGAAGCCCTGATCCCCATCTTATCCTCATGTTTTCCGAACGTAAAGCCTTCCATCCCTTTCTCAAGAATAAACGCGGATAAACCCCGTGCACCTTTGTTGGGATTGGTCTTGGCGATCACCGTGTATACTTCGGCATTCTCACCATTGGTAATCCACTGCTTGGTTCCATTCAGGATATAATAATCGCCATCTTTTACAGCATTGGTTTTCATACCAAGCGCATCAGAACCTGCATTTGCTTCAGTTAAACCGAAAGCTGCCAGCTTCTTGCCTGCAGCAACATCCGGCAGATACTTCTGTTTCTGTTCATCAGTACCAAACTGCAGAATAGGGAAAGAGCCTAATGCAGTCGCAGCCATTGCAAGCGAAATACCGGCGCAGGCCTTTGAAAATTCCTCAATAGCAAGGCATAACTCAAAAATACCACCGCCAAAACCACCATATTCCTCCGGGATATACAGACCGCACATATCAAGCTCAGACATTGCTTTAATAATATCCCAGGGGAAAGTACCTTTACTATCGTACTCTTCACGAACCGGTACAATTTTCTTTTCTGCAATCTCCCGGGCAGTATCAATAATCATCTCGTGGTCTTCTGTGAGAAAATAATTCATTCTCTCAATCTCCTTTGAGACGTAATTGTAACATTTCTTTATCATATATTTGCAGCGCTTTATACGCTGCATTCTGCTGGGCTTCCTTCTTATTTGAGCCGCTTCCCTTACCCAGGCGGATACCGGCAATATCTATTCCGACAACAAATTTTTTCTCATGATCAGGTCCTTCAGCCGCTATCAGAGGATAGGTAGGGATACCAAATCCATCACCCTGGGCCAGTTCAAGGATTTTACTTTTATAATTAATATTCTCTTTATCATTTACAAACTGTTCTATTTTATTAAATAATAACAGTTCAAGAATTTCCCGGGCCCGGTTAATACCACCATCCAGATAAACAGCACCCAATACGGCTTCCAATGCATTTGACACAATTGACATTCGCGTCCGGCCGCCGGATTTTTTTTCCGACTGCCCCATGATCAGATATTTTCCCAAATCTATTGATCGAGCAATCACTCCAATAATTTTTCTGCTCACTAAGAGCGATTTTATTTTGGAGAGCTGCCCTTCCGAATGCTTCGGATACCTCAGATATATTTTCTCGGTTACCAGGCAATCCAGTACTGCATCACCTAAAAACTCCAGGCGTTCATTCGAAAAGAGACCTTTTTTATCTTCCGGATTAACACTTGACTTATGCGTCAGCGCCAGTATCAGCAATGACGAATCATGGAAATGATACTTGATACGTCTTTGGAACTCTTCTAATGCTCCGTTTGACTGCGGCTTTGTATCAATGACTCCAAAGAGTCTTTTAACCTGTTTAACCGTTTGGTTCAGAAGGCTCATATTTTTTTACAATCACTACTGCATTATGCCCACCGAAACCAAAGGAATTGCTCATGGCGTAATTTACATTCTTTTCAACAGCGGTATTCGGTGTATAATTCAGCGGACATTCAGGATCAGGATATTCATAGTTAATGGTCGGCGGTATAATGTTATTATTCAAAGCCAATAAAGACGCTATAAATTCTATACCACCTGAGGCACCAAGTAGATGTCCGGTCATTGATTTGGTCGAACTGATTGCAACATATTCCGCATG
The DNA here is from genome assembly GCA_965372145.1 of uncultured bacterium. GTDB lineage: Bacteria > Fibrobacterota > Chitinivibrionia > Chitinivibrionales > JANQEN01 > CBDVBE01. Next base: position 4,318 of record CBDVBE010000126.1, read on the forward strand.
ATCCCCAAACACCTCTTTTATCGCTCTTGATTCATGCATATCGTTAAATTGTGTTGAGGTGCCATGGGCATTGATATAATCAATATCACGCGGATTAATACCTGCCATTTTCATTGCCATTTTCATTGCACGCTGTGCCCCTTCATGATTCGGTGACGGCGCAGACATATGGTGAGCATCGCCGCTTGCACCATATCCGACAAATTCACCGTATATTTTTGCCTTTCTGGCAAGAGCATGTTCCAGTGTCTCAAGTACAACAATTCCCGACCCCTCACCCATAATAAAACCGTCACGCTTCAAATCAAAAGGGCGACTTGCCTTTTGTGGTTCCTCATTACGGGTCGATAATGCTTTCATAGAACAGAATCCAGCCATGCCCATACGTGCAATGGAACCTTCGGCTCCTCCGACAACAGCAATATCCATCATTCCGGCTCGTATGTTTACCAGTGCGTCACCCAACGCATGCGATGCAGAAGCGCAGGCACTGACGACAGTATAATTCGGCCCTTTTAATCCATATTTAATAGAGACAATACCTGAGGCCATATCAGTAATCAACATAGGTATGAGAAATGGCGAAACCCTTCTTGGGCCTCGAGTAAGAAGCTTTTCCGTTTCATCTTCAAATGTTCTTATTCCTCCCACACCTGAAGCAATAATAACACCACAGCGCTCAACATCAATGGAATCTAAATCTAATCCTGAATCAAGAATTGCCTCATCAGCAGCAACTAATGCAAGCAGAATATATCTATCGGTACGTTTCGCCTCTTTGGCATCGACATAGTTATTAAAATCAATGTCCTTCACCTCGCCGGCAATACGGGAAGGATACTCGGTTGCATCAAATGCTGTTATTGTATCAATCCCGGATTTACCTGCTTTGAGTGATTCCCAGTACTCGGATACACTATTCCCTATTGGACTGACAACACCAAGACCGGTAACTACAATTCTCTTTGACATCTACCCTGTATCCTTCTTCAATAATTCTTTTATTTAGAAAATGGTGGAATAAAAAATAAATATAAAAAGTCGGTAGGAATTCGTTCGACAGATACGAAGACTATTCATACCGATCTTTTAACTATTTACCTTGATGCGTTATAGTAATTATTACTTTTTTGATTCGATATAATCCAAGGCGTCTTTAACGGTCTTTAATTTTTCAGCATCCTCATCGGGGATTTCCATATCAAACTCATCCTCAAGCGCCATAATAAGTTCAACCTGATCCAGAGAATCTGCACCTAAATCATCAACAAAAGATGCCTGGGGAGTAATTTTATCTTCGCTAACGCCAAGCTTTTCAGCGACAATCTGTTTCATTTTTGCTTCGTTTTCGCTCACAATATGCTCCTTTATGAATTTTAAATCTGTGAGAACCTATATAAAATGATTATTTGCACGTCACATAACAAGTCCGCCATCAACAGTAATTACCTGACCGGTGATATAATCTGATAAAGGTGATGCTAAGAATAAGATAGCATTAGCAACATCCTCAGGCAAACCCATTCTTTTCATTGGTATCTGGTCGACAAGTTTCTGCCGTTCCACATCCGGGATTTTATCTGTCATAGCAGATTGGATAAAGCCGGGAGCTACCGCATTCACCATCATTGACCTGCCGGCAAATTCCCGGGCAAGTGTCTTAGTAATACCGATAATACCCGCTTTTGCTGCTGAATAATTGACCTGCCCGGCATTACCGATCAATCCAACGATTGATGCGATATTAATTATCTTCCCGGCACGAGCCTTCATCATAGGACGGGCGGCTTCTTTACAACAAAGGAAAACACTTTTTAAATTGACATTGATTACACTGTCCCAGTCTTCCTCTTTCATCCTGATAATAAGGGCATCCCGTGTAATCCCGGCATTATTTACTAAAATATCTATTGTACCGAATGTTTCTAAAAAAGAGGCGACCATAGCCGACACACCTTCACTGTTAGAAACGTCTGTCTGTAACGCCAAAGATTTGCGCCCAATTGCTTCGATATCACCTGCTGTCTGATGTGCTGTTTCCTGATCAATATCACTGACCGCAACATCAGCACCGGCATGAGCAAGCCTCAGTGCTATTTCACGGCCAATCCCCCGGCCACCACCTGTTACCAGTGCATTCCTCCCACTCAGATCTATCACATAATTCTCCCTTTTATGAGTTTGTCAGAGAATATAAATTATCAACTGTATTACAGGAAACAACATTAATAGTACGATCACATTTTCTCACAAGGCCTTTAAGAACACTGCCGGGTCCAACCTCACAATAGTGTTCGACACCCATCTGCTTTACCGCTTCTATTGAATCAATCCACCTCACCGGCGAAAGGAGTTGTTTCACTAATAACCTTTTAATAACACCGGGATCGTTTTCCGGTTGTGCCGTCACATTGGTAATCACCGGACAGTGAGGTGCATTAAAAGTAAAGGTATCAAGAAATGGCAGAAATACATCCGCGGCAGGCTGCATCAGTGGCGAATGAAACGCGCCGCTGACCGGCAGCCTTACAACCCGCTTGGCACCAGCGTCGGTTAACTTTGTACATGCCGCATCAATACCGGCGATATCTCCCGAAATGACAGTCTGCTCCGGCGAGTTCTCATTCGCGGGTACAACGACCCCATCAGTTACCTCCGACAGCACCTCGGAAACAGCTTCTCTCGACAAACCGATGACCGCAGCCATAGTACCCTGTGATTGAGTGCCGGCTTCCGCCATAAGGGAACCGCGTTTTGCCACTATTTGAAGGCCATCTTCAAACGAATAGATTCCGGCTGCATAGAGGGCACTGTATTCTCCCAGTGAATGTCCCATGGTACATGATGGTGTAATGCCTTTTTCATTCAAAACGTCAGTAATCGCGGCTTCGATAGTAAACAGAGCCGGTTGAGTATTCTGAGTCGCTTTTAACTCATCTTCCGGCCCTTCAAACATCAGTGTTTGTAAATCACGGTCCAGAATCTCGTTTGCTTCATCAATTCGTTTCTTTGCCGCCCCGAATGTTTCATAGAAATCTTTACCCATTCCCACTGATTGAGCTCCCTGTCCGGGAAAAAGAAAAAGGTACGACATACTCTTTTACCTTTCGTTATATCTCAAAGTATAAAGGTTAGTTCCGATAGAAAAATTAAAAAAAGACCAATGGATTGTCCATACTTTGAACACTCCCTTGGCCCACCTGTTTCATACAATTTTCTATAGAGTACTGAATAGAACTTTGCTGAACCCGATTGCCATATATCTGCAACACTTACTATTCCGATTCCATATGCGCAGGGTTTTCGCCATCGCCTTCCGGTAACCGGTTTATATTTTGCCTCATTGCCTACTTATACAAGGCTCTATAAATTACACCATTTCTATATTATTAATCAAGAAAAAAATAAAGACCGGTATTATTTAAAACTATCTTCCCAATGATACCATGCCATGCTATTCTTTTTTTCACTTTCCTACTCATCCCTTTGTGTCATATCCGGGTATGGAGAAGGCAGGTTCAGGTCTATATTTTTTTTAAATCCCGGTATTTTCATAAACTGATCGGTCATATCCACATCATCACCGGTTAATACTCCGGTTCCAAAATTATAAATTGATTTAAAATTGCCCTGAATGGTCTCCTGATCATACCGTTGAGCTTTTTCTACCACTGTTTCGTTTAGTTCGTGATATTTTACAAAGGCCTGTTCGCCATGCTTCTTTTTCAGCATTCGTAGAGTATTCCGGGGCGAGATAACAAATCCGGTCGCATTGTTTCCGCCAAAACCTTTGGCATTAACAAAGGCAATATCCATACCATCCGGCTCGATTTCAATATGTTCCTTGCTGAGCAGTAAATTACTGCCATACACATCGTCGGCAATACTGTCAAGTGTAAAGATCCCGGGAATGAGACCATACTTCCAGGCTCCTAATGCAGCAAGAATCTGATCACCTGCTGCCGGTGCCAATGAGTGACCGATATAACATTTTATCGCAGCGACAGGCCATTTTTCTATACCGAATGCCTTTGCAATTTCATTGATCCCATGAGATTCTGTAGTACGATTCTGCGGTGTTCCAGACCCATGCGCATGGATATAGGATCGATGGAACACACTTTCAGCACCAAACAGAGCTCGAGCAGAAGCAACTGCTTTTGCCAGGCAGATATAATTACCGAATCCGGGTGATGCTATTGATTTTTTATAACCGTCAGCATTAATAAACACATCGCCGATGGAGCCGAAAATCTGTGCGCCCATTTCGAGGGCGAGGGCATCATCAAAAAGAACATAATATTGTGCAGCTTCAGCCAGGGTAAAACCACAGTTATACCCGAAGGGACGGCATGACCGGGAATAATCAGGTTCGGTCAAACCTTTTTCCTTATCAAGTTCGAGAATCTCCGCATCCTCTGCAAGGGCACTGGTGACCCGGTATGCTTCAAAAACCTCCGGTATCAGAGGGGCCTCACTATTGCCCACAAAAGCAACTCTTCGTCTTCCTGCACGGATATCATTCATGGCAAGATTCAAGTTATATAATGTTGTCGCGCAGGCCCCCACATTGGCAGAGGTATAGCCCACATTACCAAGAATATATGCATTTATAAAATCTGCCGGCATTTCCGGTAATCCCATTGCGAGCTGTTTTGCTGTTGTCTTTTTTCCGGATGAAGAGGCGCTCATCATACCACCATAGGCAGTAGTATCAAGCTGTCCCATGGCACTGCATGAGTAAACCCCTATCTGATCGGGACGGACACTGTTTCGTATCGTTTCCCAATCGATCCCGATAGAATGAATTGCATCTGATGCGCCAAAAACGGTCAACTGCAATCCCCTCGGATGATGATTTGATCTATACAGCCCGGCAACATCAAATCCCGTTGGAATCTGACCGCCTGATTGCACTAACGATTTTCTCCGGTCCTCAAGTATGAATTCCAGATCGCCATTGATTGTAATCTCAACCTTTGAAGAGTCACCATCTATCTCATGCACTTCCCAGTTCGGCGGAATATGTGAAGGCAGCATCTTTCGAGTAATCTGCATCCGTATTGCGGAATCTCCCGCGGATTGTGCGGTCACCTTTTTATTCCAGGAAACACGATCCAAATCACACGGATCCGGGGATACTCTCCTTAACAAAGTATCTTTTAAAATTCTCTTACCGAATCTCTCAATAATTTTCTCTGGCGGACATTCGGTAGTATCCGTAGTATAGAATTTTCCATCTTTACCTGTTACGTGTCCCATCATGGTCGCCAGACCACAATAGACATCATAGGTGTCTTCAGTTTTAAGACCATCGATTACCAGTCTGCGATAGCCATGATGAAACGAACTTCTTCCCGCAGAACTTATCCCGCCGAATCCAACAATTACCGGTAAATGCGACAAAGCAACTCCTTCATAATTATTTCGTTAAGGCTATAGTCCCGCAAAGCTGGGTACTTATCCCCCGCTTTGCGGGACTAAAGCAGTTTGTCTGGGTTAGGTACAATTCATTTTAAAAATAGCTCAAGAGCTTGATTCCAATTCGTGTTTTAGTAGCTGTATATGTACAATTTCTAAACGAATACCCGCTGCCTAACTGCCCTGACCGCAGTAAGCAATGCCTGGGTAATTGCTTTTGATGATGATGAACCGTGTGCTTTTAATACAACTCCCTGCAGGCCAAGAAGGGGTACTGCCCCATAATTTTCTGCATTGAGAATTGTCATTTTTTTCTTTAATGTCTCTATCAGTTTCAGGTTCCCATCTAACACTGATTCAGTCAGTACATGAAAACTCTCACATGCTTTTAAAAGGACATTCCCGCTGAAACCATCACAAACAATAACATCAGTGTCTCCGGATAAAACACGATCCCCTTCAATAAAGCCATGATACCCGCGGCATTTTCCTGCAAGAATTTTAGCCGCCTCAATTATTGTTCTTGTCCCTTTTGATGATTCTCCTCCGATGTTCAGCAGGGCTACCGAGGGATTATCAATGCCGAAAAAATGTTTAACGTAACCATATCCCATCAACCCGAAACTGACTAAATGTTCTACCCGGCAATCCAGATTTGCACCGACATCAAGAAGCAGTGACGCATGTGATGCTGTTGTCGGTAGAAGCGCTGCAAGAGCCGGGCGCGAAACGCCTTTACTCCGTCCGAGTAAAAATATTGAAGCACCCATCAGTATCCGTGTGTCACCGGCACTGAGAGAGGCACTCACGACACCTTCCTTCTGTAAAGAAACACAACGAATAATCGAGGACTCTTTTTTATTCTTCCAGACACGTGACGGGATATCATCCGCACTTACAATCTGGGAACAATGTTCAACAACAAGTTCCTCACGATTTATTTCATCTGCTCCGTAAAGTTCCTTAAGGGTATCAACAATATTTTTTTCATCACCGCACAGGTGCACAGTCAATGTTGTCTTACTCTGTTTCTGTGCCTCGAGTACTCCCTCTAGGATAACTCTGGAACCATAATCGCCACCTTGAACATCAACAGCAAGGCAAATAGACTGCATACTTATTCTTCCGGCTGAATAACTTCAACTCCTGCATAATATCCACAATTGGGGCAAACACGATGTGCCACCTTCGGTTGTTTGCAATGTGGACATACTGCCGGTTTTTGTGCAGACAGCTTCAAATGCGAACGTCTTTTATCACGCCGCGTTTTTGATATCCTTCTTTTTGGTACTGCCATAACCGTTACTCCATACAGGTTACATTATGAATCGTTCTGTGAATTTTCTTTTAGTTTTTTTAATGCTTCCCACCGGGGATCGATCGTATCTTCCTGCTCCTGTGATTCATCGTGTTTATATTCGGGGACCCCGGCACAATCATCTTTGCACAGCGGTTTTACCGGCACACTAATCATCACCTCTTCATAGAGACTCTGGCGGATGTCAACTGTTGCATCACGGTCACCAAAACGGTAATCGATCTCATCACAGCCTAAACTCTCCAGTGCTTTATCATCCTGCAAAATAACGGAACACTCCCCTTTGAGAGGATACTCAAATGCCGTCAGGCACCGGGAACACTCCTGATTTACCCTGCAGGCATACCGTATGCGAAGGAAAATCTGAAATTGGAGCCGTTCGATCTCAGCATGGCAGATCACATCGCCATTAAATCCACCATCCTGAATCTGTTCCTCTGTCATCGTTACATTCTGTTTAATAACAGAATGTCCTTCAGGTATTTCTTTAATATGTATTAACATAGCGAAGCGTACAAAATAAATACACTTGTAAAAAAGTGTCAAGGATTAAACGATACGCGTCAATTTTAATACAACATGTCTTCTACAACGAGCTCCATTAAATAGAAGATGTTATTTGAGAGCTCGCTTTCTTAAACAAGTCATACGATTGCCGAGCCTTCTGCCGCATAGTCCTTTCTCTCAACTCCTCCTGTGCGGAATCTTCAGCTCTGAAATAGAGTCTATAATACTTTGCAGCAGCGGACAGCTTACTTAACGCTTCCTTTATGGTAGGTACACAGGCTGGAAACAGCATCTTTTCAGTATTCAGATTTTCAAAAGAATTGCGCATAGTAGCAATTTCGTTTTTCATTGCATTCGCCCGGCTCATCAGAACATCAAGCTCTACCGAGAAATCACGTAAATCAACATTCATGATTGAAGATGCATATCCGGTTCCCTGGCTGATAATTTCATTAAGCTTACCTGCAGCATTCATCTTCTTTCTATTCTCAATTAACGATTGTTCCTGTGAATGGGCAAATTCCTCTGCCTTCTTTTTCTCAAGTTCCAGACGACGGTACATCTCCTGTTGTACTCTGTCAGCACCGGTGTTTACATGCTGAACAATTGCCCAGACGGTACCTGCCAGCAGAACGGTTGCAAGCAAATAGGAAATTGAAAGCTTCGTAGGTCCCCTGGAATTTATAGCGATCATATATCCCAGAAGTGTAATACCAACCAACATTCCTAACAGTAGTATTTCAATTGTCATATGTTTTCCCTCGTTTTGTAATGAGAACTGACTCGACACTATTTAACTTCGACTTTATAATATAGAAATTCCACTCGTCTATTGCAAATCTCTCGCCTGTTTTCGGTATTTTTCCCAGATGCAGTGAAATGAGACCATTAAGTGTTCGCACAGATTTTGCCTGTTCCATCAGTGAGGGTGGTACCCATTCTTTCATCGTTGCCAGTTCTGTAAGACCGTTGAATTGTCGAGATGAAACGCCCTCAGCCATATCCCTCGACTCCAGCGAGGATACCTCTAAGATATCCTGCAAACCCCTTTTCAGAGAAAAAATACCGACAAATGTACCGAATTCATTATGCACACATACCTCGCTGTATCCCTCCTGCAGCATGTCTCCGACAAGATCCGCCAATTCACTGCTTTCCGGCACCCAGAGTACCTGCTTCATACAATCCCTAACCCGGTTTCCTTTGTTATTTTTCAAAGCATCGGAAAGATACACAAGACCGATAATCTCCTCTAAATTTTGTTCATCCCTTACACAACATACGGTCTGTTCTTTCTCGCACATTACAGTAACTGCTTGCGAGAGAGAATCGGCAGGTGATACATAGGGTAATTGAGACCGATGGATCATACAATGTGATACCGGTGTGTCAGCAGCTTCAAGTACACTCTTTAAAATATGCCATTCGTTCTCTGATACGACTCCATCTCGCGTTGATTCAGCAAGGCTGCTTTTAAATTCTTCAAGAGTAATATAGGGGCTTGGTTTCCGTAAATGCCTGCTGAAGCCGGTAAGGAAAAAGGTGTTAATCTTCTGCAACACAAAAAGTACCGGATGTAACACTATTTTCAAGTGGTATAAAAATGGTGCGATATATACAGCGATGCGTTCACTGTTTCGTATAGCAATATTTTTCGGGATTATTTCACCGAAAAGAAGTATAACCCCGGTGGCAACCAGCATGGTAACAAGAATGACATTTTTTTTGACAAAAGCATTTATTATACTATGAATTAATCCCACTGCGGTAATATTAACAATTAAATTCCCCAGAAGAATAAGAAGGAGTGTCCGTTGACCATCATGAAGAAGAGAAAATATCCATTGATAACTTTTACTACTGCTTTGTTTAAAAAAGGGAATTCGTTCACGCGGAATAGAAAAGAGAGCTGTCTCTGATGCTGAAAAAAAAGCAGAGAGCAGAAGAAAGACAACGGTTAATCCAGCGGTAGGATAGAGTGCAGCCATACTGTTATAAAATAATGAAGGAGCAAAGCTGCTCCTTCATTATTTTAATGCGACTTGGAAAAAAAAGAATGACACGTTTCGACAACCGGGCACGTTAGAACGGCAGATCATCTTCGACAATCGGTTCCGGTTCCAGTACGGCATCGTTCTGGACACTGTTTTCACCGGCTGATTCAGGCGCTGAAAAATCACCTGAGCTGCTATCAATACTTTCACCGACTGATGCAGGCGCTGAAAAATCACCTGAGCTGCTATCACCTCTGCCTCCCAGAAACTGGATCTGATTTGCAACGATTTCGACTTTATACCGTTTATTGCCATCCTTATCATCCCATGAACGTGTGGTTAGCCTTCCTTCAATATATGCTGAACGGCCTTTCTTCAGATACTGATTTACGAGTTCTGCAAGTTTTCCCCATGCAACAATATTATGCCATTCAGTATGGTCCTGCCGTTCGCCACTTTTATCATTATACCGCTCAGTTGTCGCCAGTGAAAAAGAGGCAACTGATGTACCATTTGCAATTTTTCGTAATTCAGGATCCCTGCCTAAATTTCCAATTAAAATCACCTTGTTAACGCCTGCCATGTGTTCCTCCATTCAATAAGTTAAAACACTGTACAATTTAGCCCGATTAATTCATAAACTTCTGAATTAATCAGGTTAGATACATGTGAATAAAAATCAACTAATACAACAATAAATGCAAGGATTTTAATAATTATCAGCTGAGAAGGTTAGGGTTAATTAATAGCATAGACACAGACGAAGGTTATTAATGAAACAAGTGCAGCTATAATAATATACCGTCCAACAACTTTTTTCTTTCGTTCGATTTTTGTCAATCCAGTAATATCTTTCCAGGCGGTAATCCTGATAACCCTATTATTAATACTGACTGCTTTAAAATGCCATCCGGGATCAGGCACAACGTCAATCAATATGGTAGACCGCTTGCTGGTCAAAGAGAGATTGGTATCATAATTATCTATCAAGACATCTCTGAAAACACCCCTGCCTGATAAATCAACCCTCGTGTCCCCGGTTATATGTATACCATAAAAATCAACGACCAGTTTTTTAGTGTTTTCACTGTAATAAACCCAGTAATCTCCGGGGATTGTATCGAAAATAAGGTCGAGGCCATACATGATCCTTTTATTCTTGATAATTATCGGAGCACCGGGTACTGTGACACTGTATAACGTATGCTCCTTTACTTCTATCCCATATTCATTACCCGATTCATCATCCAATTCATCACCTAAAACCGTCGAATACAAAAACAGTGCCATTAGATTAATGCAGACGATAACATACATATACCGCAGTATAACATCTGTTATATGAGTAATAAAGGAATCTGTCTTTGTATAATTTTCGTTCATTCTACTTTATCGATTTAAAAAAGATTTTCATGATACACTGCATGGTAATGAGGCAGTGGCACATCTTTATAGTAACCGTTCGATGGTTAAAATCGCTTTTTTCTATAAGAAAACGTTGAGTTTGTGTTTGTAAACATTCTTTAAATTTTGGATTTTGGATTTTGGATTTTGGATTTTTTCAATCCCCAATCAGCATTCCACAATCC
>CBDVBE010000127.1:0-15120 GCA_965372145.1 uncultured bacterium
ATGAAATAATTGTACTGAGAGAACCAAGTAATATAATCCCCCTTTTTAATGCATTATCATCAGAGATATTCTGTTTAAAAAATTTGTTGGAGAACAGCTTTTGCATGGAATAATAATACCGGTTAAATTAATGCACAATAAGCAAATAAAAATATAATTCGCAGACTGCCTGTATCGTCAAAATGTGAAAAGAATGCAGATAGTCTAAAAAAATATCATGTTGAATAATAACATTCATGCTTAATACATTATTATTGTTTATATTGCCTAATTTTTCATCAGGATATAATTTTTTAGAGCCGTGAAATGGGAGCGGTGTTACAGGTTATTCTTATAGCGCTTTTGTGATCAATGGAATTAGTGCAGAGATATCCTCACCGTGAAGCAGGTTCTTTTAAGGAAATGATATGGTTAAGAAAAGGTATTATACAAAGGGGCAGATGGAAGCTGATATCAGTGATGCGGTGACCCGTTTTGAGAAAGAATATATGGGAAGAGGCCCCTTAGAAACAAAAACGTATATTATTGAAGATATGGTTATTATCCGACTGCGCGGGGTTTTAAACAAGGCAGAAATGAAACTGATGAAATCCGATCGAAAAGCTCGTGGCAGAGATCTTATAAAACAAGTCCGTACAGAACTTATTGAAAGCGGGCGCCCGCTTCTTGAAGCTGCCGTGAGAAGTATTATTAAAAGGAAAATTCGTACGTTGCATACGGATGTGAGTACAATAACCGGAGAAAAAATAATCGTTTTTATTCTTGATAAGCCGGTTGAGGTTTTATAATTCTCTATTTTTCAAATAGTTAGTATAGATTCTTTGCAGAGCGGATTAATTTATACTTGCCAATCACCACTGAAATAGTTTAATTTAGCTTTCTATAAAGTATAGCTTCTGGACAGAAAAGGGATTGAACCAATAGTCTGTTTTGCTGTTTAGGAATACATACGATCTATAAATTGACATTTTGGGTAATCAAATTCATCAGAGTTCTTTGAAAGGACGCTTGATGAGAGGGATGGCCGGAAGAGTGATTTGAATAGTATAGTCTCTTTTGGTCTTTTTTTTATTAGTAAAATAATTTTAAATCTATAGATTCAGAAGATGTTTTGTTTGTCAAGAGCATCTCTCCATAAACTGCAGAAGGTATGGTAAACAATGGCGTGGTTTACAAAAACAAAATCGGATAAAGAAAAAGCAAAAATCCGGCAGGACCTGTGGATCCGGTGTCCACGGTGTAAAAAACATGTCTTCAAGGAAGACTGGTATAACAGCCACAGCGTGTGTCCTAAATGTAATTATCATGGTAAGCTGACTGCCTATGAGCGGATAGGGATAACCTTGGATGCCGATACATTTAAGGAATTGGATGAATCCATCTACCCGGCGGACCCTTTACAATTTGTTGATGGCAAAGGAAGTTACCGGGATAAGGTTGAGAATACCAGAAAGAAAACCGGGCTAAATGAATCAGTAGTCACCGGTATCGGTAAAATGAACGGCAAGCAGGTAGCGATAGCTGTTATGGATTTCAGGTTTTTGGGGGGAAGTCTGGGTTCCGGGACAGGAGAAAAAATACTCGGCGCATCAAATCATGCTTATGATCATCGTATCCCGTTTATCATTTTTTCAGCATCCGGCGGGGCCCGAATGCATGAAGGGATTCTTTCCCTGATGCAGATGGCAAAAACCTGTGCAGGTGTTGCAAGGTTGAATGAACGGAAGATACCCTACATTTCAGTCCTGACGGATCCGACTACCGGCGGTGTCTCTGCATCCTTTGCAATGGTTGGTGATGTTAATTTAGCGGAGCCGGGTGCGTTAATCGGTTTTGCCGGCAGGCGGGTTATTGAGAATACTATCAAGCAGAAATTGCCGGATGATTTTCAAACTGCTGAATACCTTTTAGAACATGGTTTTATTGACCATATTATACATCGCAGCGAGATGAAAAATACTATTTCTAATATCCTTTCTTTTTATAACCGTTGATAATTGAGAAGGTTGCCTTATGAAAATAAAGTTGGATTTTGAAGCGCCAATTGATGAAATGGAGAAAATGCTCCAGAAGCTTAAAGAACTCCAGGGGGATAATGACGGTGAGTTTGGCGAACAGATTCGGGAACTTGAAGAAAAGGTCCAAAACCGCCGGAGAGAGATTTATAAAAATTTATCCCCGTGGCAGACGGTAATGATTGCACGTCATCAACAGCGGCCCCTGTTCAGAGAATATATCGATATGATTTTTTCCGATTTTATAGAATTGTGTGGGGACAGACGATTTTCAGATGATAGAGCGGTTACCGGCGGATTTGCCCGATTGGGTAAACAGGGTGTTATGATTATCGGTCATAATAACGGGAGAAGTCTGGAAGAAAGAAAAATACATAATTTTGGCATGGCAAAACCAGAGGGCTATCGAAAAGCGCTGCGTCTTATGAAACTTGCGGAAAAATATAATATTCCTGTAATCACGTTTATTGATACAAAAGGTGCCTATCCCGGACTCGATGCAGAAGAACGGGGACAGGCTGAAGCGATTGCGGTGAATCTTGTAGAAATGGCCCGTCTTGAAGTCCCGATCATCAGCATTGTTACCGGTGAAGGAGGGAGTGGCGGTGCTCTCGGTATTGGCGTCGGGGATGTTATCCTTATGCTGTCTCATGCCATCTATTCTGTTATTTCTCCGGAAGGGTGTGCTGGAATACTCTGGCGGGACGGTGCGTATGCTGAGCAGGCGGCTGAAGCTCTGAAATTGACAGCACCCTCATTAAAAGAGCTGGGTGTTGCTGATGAGATTATTGAAGAGCCGATTGGTGGTGCGCATAATGATCCTGAGGCAACTGCAGCCTCAGTTAAAAAAGCTTTACAGAAACATATAAAACGGTTAAAAGGATATTCTGTAAATAAATTAACAAATAAACGATTTGAAAAATATTCGAAAATTGGTAAGTTTAACAAATAACCATAGGGAATGTGCCGTTATTATGCTAAAAATTCAGAAAAGTAAACCAAAAAAAGAAAAGAAAGTAAAAGGGTGGGTATCCATGAGACCTGAAAGTAAGGAAGATTTACTCCATAAGATTCCTTTACGGATTACTGATACAACACTTCGTGATGCCCATCAGTCACTGTGGGCAACCAGAATGAGGACAGAAGATATTTTACGCATTATTGATGTTATTGATAATGTAGGGTATTATTCCCTCGAAATGTGGGGTGGCGCTACATTTGATGTCTGCCTTCGTTTCCTTCGGGAGAATCCATGGGAGCGGCTGAGAACGATTAAATCTCATTGTAAAAATACGCCGTTACAGATGCTGCTGAGGGGACAGAACCTTGTCGGCTATAGAAATTACGCAGATGACGTGGTTGATAAATTTGTTGAACTGGCCAGTGCAAACGGTATTGATATATTCCGTGTGTTTGATGCACTCAATGATACCCGTAATCTTGAAGCAGCTATTAAGGCAGTTAAAAAATATGGCGGCCATGCACAGGGCACACTTTCCTATACAATATCACCGGTTCATACTGTCGAAAAGTATGTACAGCACGCTAAGGATCAGGTTGCTCTGGGTATTGATTCCATCTGCATAAAAGATATGGCCGGTATACTTTCTCCCATTGGCGCTGAGAGACTCGTGTCTGCGCTGGTTCAAGAAGTTGGTATTCCGGTTCAACTTCACTGCCATGCAACAAGCGGTATGGCCACTCCGACGTATGTTGAGGGTGTACGGGCCGGTGCCGGGGCAATTGACTGTGCTATCTCATCAATGGCGGGTTTCTCCGCACAGCCGCCGGTTGAGACACTGGCTGCTATCTTTAGTGAGACAAATTACTCGGCAAATCTTGATTTTGATGCACTTACCAAAGTCGCCAAATATTTTAATGAACTCGCACCAAAGCGTCGTCAGAAAAGTACGCATATGAATGTTATTGATCCGGGAGTACTCATCCACCAGATCCCGGGCGGCATGATTTCAAATTTCCGCTCGCAGCTTGAGATGCAGGGCATGCTTGATAAGCTTGACGATGCACTGAACGAGGTAATCCGTGTCCGCAAGGATCTCGGCTACCCGCCGCTGGTGACACCGACCTCCCAGATAGTCGGCACACAGGCAGCCATGAATGTTATCACCGGCGAACCATATAAAGTGGTTCCAAACGAAGTAAAGGATTATCTTCGTGGGATGTATGGCCGTTCTCCCGCACCCATCGATAAAAAAATCATGCGGAAGATTATTGGCAAGGAAAAACCGATTAGCTATCGCCCCGCAGATAAGATAAAACCTATGCTTCCAAATGCAACTGATAGCCTGGACTCGGATCTTGTGGAGAGTGAAGAGGATATTATTTCTTATGTTATTTTACCTGAGCCGGCAATGGAGTACTTCAACTGGCGTAAGCTTCCTGCAGATGAACGCCCGCCAATTCCGGCAGACCTGGAAATGCAGAAACAGGCGGCACCTCCGGAGAAAAAAGAGGAAAAGCAAAAACCAGCCGCACCTGCCAAAGCACCAGGACAGATGATGCATCTGGAAGATTATAGAGGCTTTGGCCATCTGCTTAAACAGGCAGCAGGGTTGCAGGTGCGAAATCTTACTATCAGCAAGGGGGATTTTACTTTATCTATTCAGCCTGATGGCAGCATGGTAAATTCTTTGGCGATTGATGAAAAAATGGATACGACTGATGAAATTGGGACTCCGGAAGCTGTAGCAGGGGCAGAAGAAACAGCGAAAAAAGAAAAGGAAGAGATACAGGATCAACCGGAAAAGAGTGTGCAGGATGCATTTTCCTATTCGCATACCCTGAATGCACCACTGGTTGGTACCTTTTACTCAACCAGTGGACCGGGCAAACCGGTCTTTGTACAGATCGGAGACCGTGTAAAAAAAGGTGATAAGGTCTGTGTCGTAGAAGCAATGAAGCTGTTTAATGAGATAGAAGCAATTGAGGATTCCATAATTAAAGCTATTCTTGTTAACGATGGCGAAGGGGTAAAAAAAGATCAGCCACTTGTTGCCTATGAACCCGCTTAGTACACGTTCTTATAATTAGTATCTGTTAGTATCTGTTAAATTTAGATGAAATTTGCATAGCTCACCTTTCAGCGCCCCCTAAGCCAAAGCGTGAGCTTGCGCTCTGGCTTAGGGGGCGCAATTGTCAACACTTAACAGAAACTAATTATATACCAACATAAAATTACGGTGTCATCCTGAGCGGAGTGGAAGGATGCTACCTTTTAAAAATTGGTAATAATTAAAGAAACATCCTTCGACTGAAAACATACCACACTGTGGTGTTCAGTGCTCAGGATGACATTTATAACTGCACAAAGTGGGTATACGCATTCATAGGAAGCTGTACTTAGTACATTAGTGTACAGCCAGGGAAGGGTTATAAGATAGTTATCCAGTTTATCAGGGTTAGGACGAGAAGAGGTCATAGAAGATAGTCAGCTGTTCCAGCTTTTCCGGTAATTGTTCATGTATCGATGCAAGCTGGCGCTCAGAAAGACCTATTGCAGATAGACTTTCAGGTTTAAGAAGAGGGGGCGTAATTGTTGATTGCGTCCCTGTTATTTTTTTATCGTAGCTTTCATAATCTGAAATATGGCAGATACAGGTATGAATTCCGGAGAATGATGATTTTAAGGAAGGATTGTTTGCTGTCGCTTTCTCCGGACAATGATGATAAATAATCGGAGCACGAAGAAGTTCAGGAAGATTCCATTGTGAAGTCAACCATTCAGCAATATCCTGGTGCGTATATCCCAATAATTCAGATTCTGACTGATAAAAAGATTTTTCACTTTTATTGCCGTAGTCTATTGCTCTATGGAGGTCATCATGAAGGTATTGTTCCATCACGATTTTGCCTATATCATGGAGAAGACCGGCACAGAATGCTTCCTCCGGATTAATTCCTCTTATAGAGAGTTTTTCCGCAATAAGTTTCGATAATAGGGCACATAACAGGCAGTGTTTCCAGAACTTTTTCCGATTGAATTGTGCTGAATGTTTATCATGAGGGAACATATCAAAAACAGTAAGGCTTAATACCATTGTATAGATGACTTTAAATCCAAGGATGACTATTGCTTCGTTTATATTCGCTATTGTTCTGGGCATACCGTAAAAGGCACTGTTGGAAAGGCGCAATATTTTAGCGGTGAGAGAAACATCCTGGCTTACAATAGAAGCAATATCACTCGTTGAAGAATGAGGATTATTAATGTACTCCATAATCAAACAGGCCACCTGGGGAAGAGTAGGCAGGTTTGCAATTCGTTTGATTTTATCCTGCAATTCTATTGGTATATCCATAATGACATGTTTATTAATTCAAAATTATTGGAATCAAGAAATATGTAATCAATCTCGAATATTTAGAATGCTTTTGCATAGCTGTTTCCAAAAGATTATTTTGAATAAGTACGGTTTTATAATACTATACATTGCCTGTGTTTGACACTATATATTTTATCGATAATGGTTAGAGGGGCAATTACCAGTTGATTTTACAGAGGGAGGATTAAGAAGCATGATTAAACGAGTATTTTCCGTCCTGTTTGTGGTGAGTTTCTCTTTTGTATGTAATATATATGCACTGTACTATGATACGCCCCTGGTAAACAGGTATGGACAAACCGGATTGTTTACCTGTCAGTCTGCTAAAACACTCGGTATGGGAAGGCTTTCTATTGGAGCTTATGGTAATTTAAGCCGCCATAAGGATTATGTCATTTCTATTATCGATACTTCATCGATATCTCCTGATACTCTGGAAAGCCCGAATATGACGATTACTACGATGGATTTTGCAATTGGGTATGGTATCACCCGGTACCTTGATTTTGCGGTGATGCTGCCTCTTTATACCGAATTTATATCAAAATATGAAGCACCGAATAATGCTGATTTTGGTGGTAATACGGTCGCCGGCCTTGGCGATATGGAGGTGTCGTTAAAATGGCAGTATCCACCCTATCCACATAAGAGATTCTTTGAGATGGCATATTATGGCGCCCTTTCTATTCCGACGGGGGATAAGGAGAGTGCCTATTTCCCCCGCCATGCATACTACTTGTATAAAGATAGTACTGATGCGGAAGGTGTGGATCAAGTCAAAGACTATTACACATCCAGTCTTCCGGAATTTGATATGAAAATGCTCTGGACGTTTGATTTTGGCCAACTGCGTGATGGAGCACCGATTGAATTTCATATTAATTATGGTATCCGCTGGACACATGCTAAACTTGACCATCTGTTTCTTTTAAATTCCGGTTTGTCATTTCGACCGATAAACTGGATAACGCTTTTTACTGAATTTACCGGAGAGACGCGAATTACTAATGTTGATCGTGGATTTAAAATAGGCGATGATCCGTTACTTCTCTCATCGGGAGTGATCGTTACTCCTCCGGGCGGATTCTTTTTATCACTAGGTCTGGATATCTGTCTGGCATCAAAAAATACCCATTTAAAGTACTATGTTGATGACAATGATGGCGATGAGACAAAAATAATTGAAACTGAAATTTTACCTCAATTCAGGTTTGCAGGAACTGTCGGCTGGGCCGGTTTTGTTATGCCGCAGGATAAGGATAAGGATGGTATAAAAGATAACGAAGACAGGTGTCCGAAAGATCCTGAAGATTATGACGGGTTCGAGGATGGTGACGGCTGTCCGGATTACGATAATGATCAGGATGGTATACCGGACAGCCTGGATAAGTGTCCGAATGATAAGGAAGATATTGACGGATTCAAGGATGAAGATGGTTGTCCGGATTACGATAACGATGAAGATGGTGTCCAGGATACGCAGGATAAGTGTCCTATGATTCCGGAAGATCTTGATGGATTTGAAGACAATGACGGCTGCCCTGATTTTGACAATGATCAGGACGGTATCCCGGATTCACTGGATCACTGCCCGGACAAACCGGAGGATAAAGATAACTATGAAGATCAGGATGGGTGTCCGGATTATGATAATGATATGGATGGCATACCGGATTCAACCGATAAGTGTCCAAATGAACCGGAGACCTATAATACCTTTGAGGATGAAGACGGCTGTCCGGATAAAAAGCCTGAGGGCACGCCCAAGGCGAAAGAGATCAAACGCGGACGTGTTATCCTCCGTGGTGTCAACTTTGAATTTGGTAAGGCGCGTCTGACAACTGATTCCTATGTGATTCTTGACCAGGTCTATGCATCACTTGTTGAGTGGCCTGAGATTAAGATTGAGATCCGGGGCCATACCGACAGCGTCGGCAGCAGAATGGCAAATAAGCGGCTTTCATATAGAAGAGCACAGTCTGTTCGTGATTATCTGACCAATAAAGGGGTTTCGCCCGAACGGACGGTTGCTGTCGGTACGGGTGAGGATGAACCGATTTCAGACAATTCAAGTGCTGAAGGACGTGCAATGAACCGCCGCGTCGAATTACATCGTATTGACTAAGCGTAAGATAAGGAGGATGTCCAATATGGTAAAGTATGTTGCAAAAGTAGTCTGTATAGTGAGTCTTATCAGTTGGGGATGCTTTGCAGAGATAAACACAGAGGGACAGAAAGGATTAGTACGTACCTTTTCTGCGAAAACGCTTGGCAGAGCAACTATGGATATAGGAATCGGCCTTAATTATGCCCAGGATTCTGAGTTTATGCAGAATATATACAAAGAAGGGACATCAACAGGCGATTCTCTGATAGGAAGTTCTTCTGCAAGAATAATGAATGGTACTGTGCATATAGGTTTAGGTACTGCAACGTGCCTTGATTTCGCAGCGGCTTTACCATTCTATTATGACAGAGCGGGAATTGAAAAGATTGACCGGGATGGCGGAATCGGTGACTTGTCATTATCAATGAAGTTCCTCTATCCTCCACCTGCGAAACGCAGGGTCTTTTATCAATCCTATCTTCTCGATTTTACCATTCCAACGGGAAATTCAAGAAGTGGTATTTTCCCACGCCATACCTTTTATTATAATGATGCAGACTCCCTTAATTATCCCATGAAGGGCCGGTTTTATACACCTGAATGTGGAACCTTTAAACCACTGATCTTGTGGACATTTGACATCGGCAGTGTAGTGAAAGAGTTTCAGTTCCAGATAGACGTCAATCTTGGAGGAAAATTCTCTTTTGATGGGAACCGTCAGAATTTAGTCCTCGCAAATATTGCACTTGAATATGCACCGGTTGAGGTGCTCTCGATTTTTGTCGATTTTGCCGGTCAGTCACGATGGGATAATTTTGAGACAAAGTTTGTCGTAGGCAGTGATCCATTGATACTTTCTCCCGGAATTCGGCTGAATACACCTGTGGGATTATATGTCTCTTTTGCCGGTGATTTTGCCCTTTTCAGAAATGAACGAGAAGAACGATGGACACCGGATCACGGGGATATGGATGATTGGACGTATAACACCTATGTACATCCTAAGTTTGGGTTCCAGTTTTTAATGGGATGGATTGGCTACCTGACAGCACAGGATAAGGATAAGGATGGTATCAAGGATGATGATGACCGCTGTCCGAAAGATCCTGAAGATTATGACGGGTTCGAGGATGGTGACGGTTGTCCGGATAAGGATAATGATAGAGACGGTGTTGAGGATGTCAACGATAAGTGTCCCAATAAAGCTGAAGACCGTGACGGTTTTGAAGACGAGGACGGTTGTCCGGATGTTGATAATGACGGCGACGGCATTCCTGATTTACAGGATAAGTGTCCCAATGTCGCTGAAGATTTTGACGGCTTTGAAGATGACGATGGCTGCCCGGATCCTGATAATGATAAGGATGGCGTCCCGGATTCCAGCGATAAATGTATGAATGATCCTGAGGATGTTGACGGCTTTGAAGATGACGATGGCTGCCCGGATCCTGATAATGATAAGGATGGTATTCCGGATCTGAAGGATAAGTGTCCGAACAAACCGGAAACGATGAATGGTTTCGAGGATGAGGACGGCTGCCCGGATGAGAAACCGAAGAAAAAGAAACAGTCGAACATGCCGAAACATCAGATTCTTGAAGGCGTCAATTTCGCAAGCGGCAGTTCAACCATGACCTATTCTTCCTATCAGTATATTGAGCCTATCATTCGTGAGATGAAAGCATACCCTGGAATCGAGATAGAGGTTCGGGGTCATACTGACAGTGTCGGCAAATATCAAAACAATATGCGGCTGTCGCAACGGAGAGCTGAATCGGTACGAGCCTATCTGGTAAAACAGGGAATTCCTTCAAGCCGGGTCCGTGCGATCGGATTTGGTCCCAGTAGCCCTGTGGCTGATAACCGCACTGCTGCCGGTAGAGGTAAAAATAGAAGAATAGAGATTGTTCGGGTAAAATAATAATTAATCAAGAATGAAATTGCTGTTTCAGCCCTCATCCATATGGATGAGGGCTTTTTTTTATTATTGAGTGCACACTAAAAATTTCACAAAAAGGAAAGCCGGTGGTTAAAATGGCAGTAGGGGCACAAAATTTTGTGCCCCTACTGCATTGCATATCCTGAAAGCAGTTAGCCGTTGAGAGTCAATTGACAATTGACAATTAACAATTATCAATTATCAATTAACAATTATCAATTATCAATTATCAATTATCAATTAACAATTATCAATTATCAATTATCAATTAACAATTATCAATTATCAATTAACAATTAACAATTATCAATTATCAATTATATCTATCCCTGAATTAACCAATTGAATCCCCAACGGAAAATAAGGCCGGGCATAAAGTAGCCGGGGACATAAGCGATGGGGCTGTTAAGAACATTATCAATCTTGTAAAACAACCGGAATGTTTTAATCTGAATAGTGGTTTTCACATTAAGATCAAGGATTGGTCTATGCCATTTCGTAATACCGGCATAGTAAACAGGTTCCCGTTCACTCCAGTAGTTAATGCCAAAATCGATAAAAAGATGCATTGCTTTCTTATCTCTGTTACGATGGCAGGAAAGAATACTTTTTGATTTTATAAGCGGTTTTGTTTCTGAGAACATCCATTGTGAAAAGAGTGACAGGCCATGCCACTGGCCGAGTATTGGTGTAACGGTAACAACCCATCGAGGTTCTTCATAAGGGGCGATTTGGTGAGGCCATGCTTTATCAACTGAAAGAGGACTGACTTCATACATGTAACAGTAACCGAGGTTTAAACCGATTTTTTTATAGCGTAATTCACTTTCCGCGCCATAGGATTGATACCCGTCAGTGAGATTGCCGGGAAAAATGGGAATTGCATTATCGTATGGTATAGTGGGGGGAAGTATATCCTGCAGTGCAAAAAGCTTAAGATTCTGGTTCCCGAGAGTATGGGTAAGGGTGATATGCCATGTCAGATTCGGCTCCAGTTTCTCATTGACGTTCACAAAGGCATAGCCGATACCGCCCTTTGCAGTACCCAGAAGATTAATTGGTAGAAGCGTATAGTGTTGGGTAAATGTCAACGCTGCTCTCGTATAATGATTTACCAGTCTTGATTTGTCATTTCGTTCGATCTCGTCCCGTCGGGTGTTAACAGTAATAGCAAGGGTATCTTTGCTATTGAAGCCGACGAAGGGTTTTATCCCGCAGCCATACGACATACTTTCGCCACGTCGTACCGGGTATCCTGAGATAGCAGTGGATACCGGCGAGATACGATTCACATTTTTCTGTAAAAATCCTTCGGCATGTATTCTCAGGTTTTTCCCAATGGGTAAAGCAAGGAGGTGTGCCTGAACATGATGATCGTAATGTGACCGCATTTCCCATGCAAGAGCGGTTGTGTCCTTTGTCGTGTCAGTGTAGTATTCCGTTGCCAGGTCATTATGAATGTCGGCATATTTATATGAAAACCGGGTTTCCGCACCGTTTTTAGCTGTCCATGCCAGACGGATGGAAGAGACATGCTCGTCTGTAAGGGGATTCGTCCCCTTGTATGATACGTACGATGTATCATACCCAAGTATATCATAGACACCCTTAAAAAATGAATACATGCCGCCGGCCTGATGATTGAATGACTGCCTTCTGAAATACTGGTAATTAGAAAAGATGCCGATATGGAACCGTTCGGCAAAGGGACGTGCAAAGCGAATATTAAGAATATTCTCTCTAAAAACACCGTTTTCCCAGAAGATGCTTGTTTCCGGTTTTGTTATCAGAGAGGGCTGCTGATTGAAATAGATATTTCCCGGTGAGGAAAACCGTATGCTTTTCATTTCAGCTGCAGAATAAAGATTCGGGCCTACTGTAGGGTCGGCATAATAGTTAAACAGACTATAATCAGCATGCATCGAGACATGCATTGCAGGAAAGCCATAGTAAAGGAATCTATTAAGATTTGATGAAAGAGCTACCGGTATTGAAGTATATGAAGGATGGAAAAAGATGATTTCGGATAGATTCATCCCGTCAGCCTGATAGATTCGAAAGGGATAAAAGATAGAAGTGTTATACAGTGAATCCAGAGATTGCGGATATTTTTGGTAGACCTGGCGAAAAAAGATATTATTCCTGAGAAAGAAATTTCTTCGCTCAACTTTTTCAAGTGAGTCCGAAACCAGTGTGTCTTTTGCCTTGTCTTTCTCTGCTGTTATAGAAATAGAGTCCGGAATTGTTGAATCGATTGCAATAGATGTGGCACTTGCAGCGGTATCATCAGGTATTTTTGATGCAGATGTGTCAATGGTTGTATCTGATAAGGAATCAGTTTGAGAAAAAATTGCAACTGAATACAATAAAATAGCTGAAAATAATGTAATTATATAATGATTAGTCATACTGAGATAAAATAAGTTTTTATAGAGAAGGTGGCACTGTAAATTTATCCTAAGTACACGTTCCTGTAATTATGTACCCACATAAAATTACGGAGTGGGTACGAATTTCTGGGAAGCTGTACTTAGAGATTCTAAATGACTGATATATTTCTATGACATTGATATATTTTAATCGTAATTATTCAGATATATTACAAATACAAAGTTTTTATGACTGTTCAGGTATCATTTAATAAGCAAATCAGTTGAAGTACCTGTATCTTAATCTTAATCGTAATCGTAATCGTAATCAAATTTTATCTTCTTTCGATTAAGATTAGGATGCAGGATTAGGGTGTGATGTATAAAAATATTGGGTTATAATTATATAGCTGAACAGTTACTTTTAATACTTTCAAAGACATTGTGTAAAACAACAGTCCAGTTTCCCAGGGTGAAATCGGTGCAAAAAAAAGAGTGCAAGCCTGTTTACCGCTTCTTTCCTCGCATAGGCATTTTCTTTGTACTTGGTTGTATACTTTTATTTCTTCACTGTGCCTATCTGAATACGTTTTATAATGCAAAAATTGCTTTTAATAAAACATTTAAGGCACATATGAAATTAAGGCGTATGGAGGCTGATACAACCAATGACCTTCCGGATGAGATACAACAGGGATATGACCGCGTAATTGCCAAATCGACAAAAATTCTGGAGGTCTATCCTAAACGCAAGAAAAGGCATGATGACGCCTCTTTCCTCAAGGCAAAAGCAACGTATTATAAAAAGGAATTCCCGTCTGCGATACGCCGTTTCAAGCAGTTTCAAAAGGAATATCAAAACAGCCCCTTTATACCGGAATCCTATCTTCTTTTAGGGAAAGCTTATCTTGAAGATAATTATCTGGAGAAAGCTGAAGAAATATTTCAATTAATTCTGGAAAGGTATCCGAAATTAAATGGGAATGAAGAGATTACCCTTCTGCTGGCCCAGGTGGCAATAAAAAGAGAGGGTAAATCCCAGGCAATAAGGATTCTTGAAGAGAGTCTTCGCAGTGTAAAATCTGATGAGCGAAAGTTGGAGATTATTCTTAAGCTGTGCCCATTGTACATTGACCTGAAACTCTATGATAAAGCCATAGCTTTAATAAAAAAAGCACCGCGTAATAAAGATTTCCAGAACTATCTTTTTCAGATAGATTTTAATCTCCTTATTTGTTATAAAAAACAGGAGGAGTATACCAAAGCGCTCGCTTTGACAGATAAGATGCTTAAGAATAATCAGTATGTGAAGCAGATACCCAAGCTTCTCATGGAAAAAGGCATTATTCTTAAAGAGATGGGGCAGATAGAAGAGGCGATTAAGATATTTGAGGAAGTCGCTGAGGGGGATGGGACAAATGCGGTTAAGGGAAGTGCGTGGTACGAGCTTGCTTGTATTTATCAGCATGAGTTTGGTGATTTCGAAAAAGCAAAGGAATGCTATGAAAAAGTTGTGTCCCTTTCATCTGATGAGGGTATTATTGATATTGCAAATACAAGAATACAGGGGATAGACCAGCGGCTGGAATATCTCAATAAGATTGAAAGTATGGAAGGGGCCGGGAAGAAAAAGAGCAGTGATACAACCGAGAATAAGAATCTGCTTGTGTATAAGCTGGGTGAAATATATTGGTTGAATCTGTATGAACCGGATTCCGCGCTGCAAAATTTTTATACCATTTTTACCGATACCCTTGCAGACAGTACCCTGGTGATGAAGTCTCTCTATGCCAGTGCATGGATACTCCGTTTTGTAAAGGAAGATACGGTCGCTGCCGACAGTTTGTGTACTCTAATAATAAAGAATTACCCGGCAACCATTGTTGCTCAGAAAGCCCAGCAGGACCTTGGTGTACCGGTGACCGTTAAAACACGGGAGGACTCCGCACAACTGGCATTTATCGAAGCGGAACGGCTCTATTTTAACAAAAACGATGCGGTCGCAGCGGTAAACGCCTATTATAAAGTCTCCAGGAAATATACCGATTTACCTGAGATAGCTTCAAATAGTATCTATGCATCTGCCTGGTTATGTGATAATATCCTTCATAAGAATAAAAAGGCACTTATGTTGTATAGAAAACTCTGTGATTCTTTTCCGGAATCGGAGCTGTGTCTTAATGAAGCAAAGCCTCGTATTAAAATTGTTGAAGATACGCTGAAAGTTCTTGAGATGACGAAAAAGAAAAAGGGTAAAAAGAAAACTGCCGAAAAGGAAATTATAACAGAAGAGAAGGATACAACACTTAATGTCGTGGAGGATGGTTTGATTGTTGAAGAGAATAAA
>CBDVBE010000128.1:0-14931 GCA_965372145.1 uncultured bacterium
GCATAAGTATAGCTGAAATAAGGTAA
Organism: uncultured bacterium; assembly: GCA_965372145.1. Classification (GTDB taxonomy): domain Bacteria; phylum Fibrobacterota; class Chitinivibrionia; order Chitinivibrionales; family JANQEN01; genus CBDVBE01. The sequence goes on from CBDVBE010000128.1 coordinate 27, forward strand.
ATTATATCTAACTGCGGGAAACGTACATTAGTTTCAATCTCTTTTTGGGGGAAGTCCACATATATCCTAAATTGAGCGATTCTTGTTGTTAAAATAAAAGTTCAGGAAATTTCTCGCAAGCAACAGCAAAAATTAAAAAACTGATTGATTTGCGTCAAAATAATTGTCTTCTTACTCAAAATTCTGCAAAACTTGACAAAGGGTTGTTGTGAGTGGCTGGCCTTGGGTACGCTTCATCCGAGGCGCCTTTCAAGCAATTTCACATGTCAAGCTGTGTGTCGGGTCGGGTAACAGGCATAGCTACAATATAGGAATAGGCTCTAAATTCTCTCCACGAGACAATTCCCACAATGCATCAAGTTTTAAATTTTCACGGACGCATGCCATAACAGACAAAGAAATACTATTACCAACTGATACAATCTGTACGGCAAAATCTATTAAAACCCTGCGAAAGGTTGTTGGATAACAACGCGCTTTAATGTGTTGTATATCTGCTTTATTTACCACATCATCCTTATAACTTTCATAAAGTGTATGGGCAATTACCATGAAGTAGTAATAGGCCGCATTCATCCCAAAACGTTTGAACGGCAACTTCTCTGAAGTCATAAAATCTTTTAATGAACGATTACACAATTCGTTATTGCCACGATTATGGGCACACTCGATAATTCCTTCGGCTAAAGTCAGCTCTTCATGACCAGCTAATTTCAACTGCCGGGTTACATCTTCATTGCAACCTATGTTCGTGTACAAAACAGAATCAGGACGAGCGATATCCAAAAGCATTTGTCCGGTATCATCACAAAGTTGAGTAGTAAATATTGTTCTGAGAAAACCAACGCTCTTCCAGGATTTCAATTTACTGCCGAATTCTGTATAGTGCCATAACTTGTTGTCTGAGGAATATTCTTGAAAATCTTCGGTTGGTACTGAGCAAACATAATCCTTGATTGAATCGTAGAGTTTACCAAAACAGATAAATGAGATACCGAGTACTTTGTCAAAATAATGCAAATTCTTTTGATCAAGAAAACCACTATCCAGAGTTAAAATTATTGGTACGTCCTGACGATAATGAGTACGGATTAGGTTAACAACTCTCTTTAGTGCTTTCTGTACGTCATTGCCATGGTTGGAATGAGCACTTCCTCTGCGGAAAATTGCATCAACAATAATCTTATTCCAGGTGATTTGTAATATTTGAAACCCTTTTTTGTTCTTATATGTTACATCAACACCCTCACGTTTTTTGGCATCGTCATTATCCATTACCATAGTATCAATATCAATAACAATTTTATCAGGTTGTTCAACATTTAAACGCCAAACAAATAAAGCATTAGTAAGTTTACGAAGCACTTCACACTTAAAATACGAAAACTTCTTAAAAAAACGTTTGATCGAATGGGAAGAAAGAAGTGTTTCTTTTTTTACTTCAATAATCGAAGCATATCCATCATCTTTTTTAAGGTGGTCAAAACCGCTAATTGCTTTATGGGTGCCGTCAATAAAGAAAAGTAGTATCTGCCGGATTATGAAACTGATTGCTTTACCTTTGAGATTTAGACGAAAGTTTCCAAGCTTCTTCTCTGCTAAACGGTAAAATTTCACACTTTCAATATAGCGGGAAATAAGCGTCAAACCACCGCGACCACTAATTGTATTTTTTGTTGTTTCAATATTGTTGATTGTTAAGTTGGAATCTTTGTATTTTGTAGTATTCATAAAGTAACCCTTTGGGTTGGTGTTTGATTTTAGGAGTTATTGGTTTGTAACCCCTATAAAATACATTCTTACAGCCCAAATGGGTTTACTTTTAGTAGTAAGAATCGCTCAACTTAGGTTAAATTACTGTTATAATATAATCACCTTATGTCACCCCTCTCTGGTAGGAGAGGCTGCAGAGCGCAAGCTCAAGCTCAAGCTTTGCAGGAGGGTGAGGTTATAAAAAATAAATTCCATACTGATAATCGCTCAATTTAGGTTTAATTTACTTTTAATCATATGAGGTAATTGCATAAGTCGAATTATAACAGTAAAAAGTCCATATAAGTCCCTCCTTCGGCGTTGCACTGAGCCAGGTCGAAGTGGGGATTTTGGAGGCGTTATGAGACTTTTGCAATTACCTCATTTGATAAATAAAAAAAATACAAGAGCTTGCGTGCGTATTCAGTTTCAGGGATAACAATTTACATTATATGCGTCAAGTAACTATGTTAGATGCTTGCTGTGATATATGTTTTTAAAATATTGTCTTTATAGTATGAATATTGATATAATTAAAGAAGTATTTGCAAATGATCGCGTACTCTATTCTGCTCATGCAAAATTTGAGATGGAAAATGATGAGTTTGGAAAAATATTCGATAACGAGGTTGAAGAAGCTGTTTATAATGGTGAAATCATTACTGATTATCCGGATGATAAACCATATCCAAGTGCTCTAATATTTGGCTTAACAAAGATTAAAAGGCCGATACATGTTGTATGCGCCTATAATAAGGGTGATAAAATGGTCATAATAGTCACGGTTTATCATCCAGAACCAAAATTATGGAAAGAAAACAAACGGAGAAGAAAATAATGAAATGTATTATTTGTCATGGTGAGAAAATTGAGAAAAAGAGCGTAAGAGAAGAGTGTGTCGTGGATAATGATATTGTGTATGTACCGTTGGAAGTGCTCGAATGCTCAACATGCGGCGAACGTTATTATGACCGCAAAACGAAACGATATTTGGAAGATATTCAGAAAAAACTTAATAAGCACTCTTTAAAACTTAAAGAAATTGGAAAAGTTAAAATTCTTGCTGCTTGAAGTATATAGCTTTGAATAATACTGGAAAACAGCCATACATTCTAAATAATTGTCTTGTTATAATATTCGGACTTAAAAATTGAGAGTGTCAGTTTGACTGCCCTTAAAAAACACTTTCCCATACTCACTGATATGGTCTACTAAGGCCTTGTTTTTAATACCCGCATAATCCAACACATCAATCATATAGGGAATCGGCAGTTCCCCGTTAAGTATAGTACGCAAGTCAGTTATTGTTTCATCGGTTACCCTGGTGCCCTTTACCGCTAAATCAACATCAGAACCTTTCTTACAATTCTCCATTGCTCTTGACCCGAAAAGAATAACTTCTTCTATTTCAGGAAATTTTTTAAAAGCTTCGTATATGAGCTTAATATCTTTCTCAGTCAAACCATAAGGCATTGTTACATCTCTGATTTAAGGGTGGTATAAAGCTGTCGTATAGCGGGGAAATAGGTGTCCCGTATCAGACGCTCTATTTTCAGACTGGTTTCTTCATCGTAAGTATGAGTGGTAAGGTTTCGGTCATCAAGGGCATTCATCCATGCATGGCCATCTTCAATAATTTCCGATTGAAACGCCTGTTTAAGAACATCACGCGGATTATTAACCTGAAATCCCTGCGATTCCAGATAGTCCCTGAGTGTTTTCCATGATAATTCAAAGGCAACTTCAAAAAATTTTATAAGCCCACCCCGCTCCGCTTCAGACGGGTGCTCAATAGCAATCGTTCTCTCGAGCAATAAATATGCTTTTTCAAAATTTTCAAACCGTTGTTTCCATCGTATTTCCTTCCGGTTCATAGTATGCTTCCTGTACAATATTTTTAAAAAAGATACGCCGGTACAATTTTCTTTATTGAAAATAATCTTTGTTTAAGGATTTAGCCCGATTAATTCATAAACTTTCTTGAAAATGTATCAATTTCAATTATATCAACTTTAATCGTCACTCCTCATCAGGCAGACCAAGCCGATAGCATGCTCTCTTTCATCGCATTCGAACCGGCACTTTGCCTTCCTCCCCGGCCCTTATCTTTTCAGGACGACGGACGAGCATGCCGAAAGATTTAAAGATTTTTATTATTGGCACATGCAAGATAGAAATTGGAGGGGCAATGGTTTGTGAGCGAATAGTTTTTTCGGGTATTATTCACGGATAAGGTTTTTTTAAAGATAAAGAGCCACTCTCCGCCAACACCGCTAAAAAATCTTTAATTGACCGTTATCGTACATGCAACACGAAAATAATACGAACCTCCAATTAATTGACAGACACTGAAGTTCTATCTTGCATTATCAAAAAAAAATAAGGGAGGTATCCACTTAAATCCCCCTGCAATGTTTATTTGGAGAAAAAACCGATTATGCTATTCCTGCGAAGGCTGGAATCCGGAAATTTTCCTAAATTGCGCCTAATCACTCTCCGGATACCCGCCTTCGCGGGTATGACGTGCTAAATAAAACGGTATACTGGTTGATAATTTGTCTTAGGGTATTTAAGTGGATACCTCCCTAAAAATAATATAATAAAATCATTTCAGGTATCAGGTAAGGGAAAATTATTTAATACACGTCAACCGCTTCTTACCGCCGTAAATAATTTTGCCGGCCTTATTCTTCGCAGTCATGCGCATGATGTAGACGCCTGAGGGTAATACTCCCCTCTTCATGCCGGTCCTGCCGTCAAAGAGAACGGTATGGTATCCCGGAGTCAGTTTACGCTCAATACTCTTCCACAACTGCTGGCCACGGAGGTTATACAGCGTAAAGTGTACTTCCTTAATGCCAAGAGGTATACGGTACTGTATTTTGATTCGCCCGTTAAACGGGTTCGGGTATGCTTTTATGAATTTAAGCGGCAGATAGGCCTTTATCAGCGATTTTATGTAGTCATCTGTTCCAATTACGATTATCCTGCTCGTGCTGCTTTTGGGATTAACCGCTATCAATGCTCTCTTTTCAGCAGTGAATTCCTCATATTTCTGCGTTTTGGGATCGAGCATTTTTGCGGTAAAGCCTTCAGGTACTGCGTCCAGATTATCAAGAAAGTATTCTATCTCCGTTGCCTTCACACCATTATTCGCAAAGCAGACCTCAAACGAGATACCGCCATCCTTGAGACTCGGCTGCAGAGACCAGCCGCTGAGTTTATTCCTGCGCGTATCACGTATACCGACCTGCACGGAACTCATGGTCGGCGGCATAAAACCGAACTGCTGGTCACTTGATTTACTCTTGCGATAACCGCACCGGATGCGCCGGAAAAAGGCATCCTCGCCCGCACCGTGATTCTTCCACATGAAATGAACCTGCCAGGAGTGCTCCGAGTGGGTAGCCTCGCGTCTCTTTGAACTCGCATACCGGGACAGCGGTAAAGAAAGCGGCGGGATCTTAAGCACAACAGGTGTGGAACCGTGGTTATAGAAGGTATACCCGTCATTCTTCCGGCCCGTCTGAATCGTATCGATCACATCAACTATGCTGTCAAAGATGGCTATATACTTTTCAACTGCCTCATAGATAATACCTGATTTCTTCCAGTGGTATATTTCCAGAGAATCCAATACCCCGGGATTCGCCTCCAGAATATCGCGCAGCATGATCGGGAATTTATACGGCAGGCACAGGTCTGTCCAGTTATTCGGCTTCAGCTCTATCTCATACGGCTGTTTCAAAGATGTGGTCACTCCCCCGCTCATCCAGAGGGTCTGATCTGCGGCTGTCTTGCACCAGATCAACCGTCCCGGGACAAGTTCAAAGTTGTCCTTAACCGAATCAGCATATTCCATCCACGAGTTCTTTGTATCATAGCTGTACCAGCGATATAAACGGTAGTTGTATATATCATACGTCCACTGTTGCGTTGTGCCACTTGAAATGGTAAATATCTGGTCCAGGGCCGGTTCGTTCAGGTACGCTGTTGCACGTACCTGTTCCCACTCATTCGCAAGAATACCGATTGTATCAACCGCCGTACTCCGTACACTCCGTGACACATTCGTCGTATCAAGGTGTACTCCGTCACTCACAGCTATAATCGCTCGAACGCCGTATACTTCACTGATTGCATTGGTCGTATACATGATAAACGCCTTAAGCGCAGTATCTACCGGGCTGTTCAATGTATCCCCTGCGCCAAAGTCATACCCTGCATCACCGGGGCCATACCTGAACTGCCAGTATACATTGGCGATATTATCCTTTATCGAAAACCAGGTCGGGATGTTGGTTCCAGAATTTATGGTGTCACTGTTAGCTTCAAGGCCATACACTACCGGTTTGAGCATATCCGCAAGGATCAGGAAGGGATACGCCAGGTCAACACTCGTAACGGTATCCCATACCATACCGCCACTCACCTGGAAACCATGCACCACGTGTATCTGTCCATTCTTATACTGGTACATGCCGAGATCGTTCTCGGTTATACCATTCGGCAGGCTGTCATACTTCAAACCGAGAATAAACGGCGGTATATCAGGGTTGGTAATGGTAAACTGGAAAGAGACGCCGCCGACATTGACAAAACCCACAGGAAGTATACCCGGATCGAATGCCTTGAGCGTGTCAACGAGGTTAAACGGCTCTATCTTTTTCAGAAAGATCATCTGGTTTGCTACCCACACCGTATCCACGCCAATATCAAATATATCTATCAACTCCCAGGTAAACGGCGGCGATTTCTGAAAAACCGTGCTCGTATCCGTAGGCGGGGATTTCTTGCCCGGGCCCAGGACCTTACTGAATCCGCGAAGCCAGAGCCCCACCACATAGGTCGTATCAAACACAATATCCGGAAACAGTTTTATCCTGGTTACATTTACCTTCTGCGTTACATCGTTCCACTGGGTAATTGTCTGATTTGTATCCATCACTGTCGCTGAGTCAAGTGAGACAATATACCCGAATTGATAGGTCCGGTCGCCCGGGGCCTTAAGCGTATCGATATACCACCGGATCATAAGAGCATTGGTCGAGTCCTCAAACCAGCTTGAATCAACTGAGATTATATTCGGCACAATTGTGGTATCACCGAGTGCGGTCTTGGCCCAGGCGCGTGATTTGTCCGTTACCTCCGACCACATATCGTCACGGAATATCTGCAGGCCGAGACAGTACCGCTTGTTGTTGTCAAGGCCCTTCACCGTATCGATTGTCAGGGAGGTATCAAGCAGGTTCGACTGGGTCAGGGGAATCTGGAACGAATAGTCAAGCGGGATCGTATCGTTGTCCCACCAGATACGCATACTGTCAACAGGCGTTACCGGCCTGGTCCAGCTGAAGTGGATCTCACCGCCGAATTTTGTACTGTCCGCCAGAAGCCTGCCCGTATACACCGGACGCGGCCAGCCGATTGTAAAGGTCGTATCGGACAATTTCCCTAACGCGTTATTCGTGCCGATAACACGCCAGCGACAATACACCGGCTGTTGTTCTATGGGCAGGTTACCAATATCATCTACGACCAAGGTAGTGCTGTTTCCTACTGCGAGAAGCGCCGGTACACCAAGAGTCGTATCATACAGAAGTGGAACAAAACCGGGAAATTTGCTGCACTGCAGTATGACCAGGCTGTCCTTGCCTGCGTCAAGCTTTGCTATACTGTCAATATGCAGCAATGCCGTATCGGTTTTCATAACATATTCACCATGAATCACCAGAAGGTTAGGTGGTCCAAGTGTATCGAGCATGAAAACCTTACCGGCAGGCGCGAAGGGCTCAAGGAGGGTGTCTTTGCCGGAGGCAGGACGGTGCCATACTACAGAATAATTAAACCAGTAGCAGGAATCGTGCGGCTGAACCAGTGAGCCGACTGTCAGCACTTTCTCAAGGCTGTCCGGCGCCGCATCCTTGATCTCCTGCGTGGAGAACATTGCAACCCCGGCACTGGTAACACTCGTGGCATACCCGCTTGTCTTGTACAGGACCCACACAGAATCCGCCCACGGGGAGATCGACGCGGTAGTTGGAAAACCGGATATATCAATCTCGCTCCACAGTTTCACGCGGACCTGCGCGTTGTTCTGGGCACCCATACTCTCTGCAAGCACTTTAAAAGGATTGTAGAACCTGCCTACCATAATTTGACAATGGGTACTGGTTACACTGCCCAGCAGTTTGCCGCTATAGGTGTTCCATACTTCACAGTAATAGGTCTTGCCATGGTGTTGTGTAGAATCCACAGGGTTTATAGTCAGGCTGCTGTTCGTCTCTCCCTGCATGATTACACTGTCTGCATACCATTGATAGAACATCAGGCCGTCACCTGTTGCGCCAACGCTTAATACGGCCACGCCCCCGTTTATCGCAGGATACTGGGTCGGAAGATCGAGTGTTATCGTTGCAGACCGGACCACATTAACAAAGATCGAATCACTCCAATCGGTTCCGGCAAGGTTATAGGCCTTGAAATAGTAATACCCGCTGTCAGGTTTTGCCGTAATATCGATAGTAAAGACGGCACCGGCACCTACTGAATCGGCTGCAACGGAGTCAGGGTGAAGGTGGTACCATGTATAGTAAGGGCCCGGCTCACCCGTTGCAGCCCCGGTCATTGTCACTATACTGTCCATGGGAATAACCGTATCTGCCGGGAAGGACGATGTAATAACCGGTGCGACATTCTGGTCGACAACCGTGATCGTGATATCCTTCTCATATATACCGGAACCTGCATCGGTTGCTCTCACCTTTATTGTCAGTGTCGGCGTTGTCTCAAAGTCAAGATATGCTGCAGTAAACAATGAATCATTGCGAATCGCAAAGCTGTCGTTATGGATACCGCCGGCTGCCGGTGTAAAGGTGTGGGTGTCCCCTGCATCCTGGTCCACGGCACTGAGTTTCCCTACGAACCTTCCCGGCGCAAGGTTCTCGCTCACCGTATCCGGCACCAGGGTAATATCGGTGGGTGGATCGTTTGCGTTATTTATTGTAATAATAAATACCTTTTCAACAAAGAGGGGATTCGTACCGTTATCCGTTGAACGGATCCGTATACTGAAACTGTTCTGGATCTCATAATCCGGTTTTACAGCTATCTGCAAAGTATTCCCGGTAATGGTAAACTTAACGTTATCAGTATCACCGGTACCGTTAACAAATGAATAGGTGTGGCCCTGGCCCACATCAGGATCTGTTGTACTGAACGTACCGACTACTGTACCGGAATCCTTATTCTCATCCACGGTTGTACCGGTAAGGGATATATCGGTCGGCGCATCATTCTGGTCAACGATTGTTATCGCAAACTGTTTCTGAAAGGTTCCACCATTCTGATCGTTTGTCCGGATTGTAAGGTTATAACTTGGGATAGCCTCAAAATCAAACAGCAGAGCGGTTCGTAATGAATCATTGACAATACTGAAGCTGTCAGTCGCACCCGCAGTAAGAGTATATACATGGCCCTGTCCGGTATCCTGATCGACCGTGCCTAATAATCCAACTAATGTCCCTACCGGAGCGGTTTCGAGCACATTGGTACTTGACAGGGTAATATCTGTCGGCGCTTCATTTATATTGTTTACCGTTATGGTAAAAATCTTCTCAAATGATAAGGGTAACGGTAAACCATCATCAGTCGTCTTTACTCTAATACTAAAACTGCTCTGGGTCTCAAAATCTATCGGCACTGCTGTTTGAAGTTCTTCCCCGGATATGGAAAACTTTCCATTGTCAGCGTCACCGGTTCCTGCAAAAAGTTCATAGGTAAAATTCTGGCCGACATTCGGATCAACTGTGGAAAGAGCGCCTATCGTGGTGCCTGTAGGAACATTCTCATCAATCGCGGTAGCAGTTATATTGATATCAGTCGGAGTTTCATTTAACTCAATGACCGTGATGGTAAACTGTTTCTGATAGGTTCCACCATTGCCATCGTTGGTTTCTATTGTTACGGTGTAACTGTTTTGTATCTCATAATCAAATACTGCATTTGTTTTGAGTGAATTATTATCAATGGTAAAGCTGCCGATATCCCCGGCAACCAGTGAATATGAATGATTGTCGCTCACATCCTGATCGGCTGAGCTTAAGATTCCCACGACAGTGCCGACCAGCTCCTGCTCAAGGACACTCTGGGATGTTAATGTTATATCAGTAGGAATATCATTTTGATTTATTGCGGTAATTGTAAAGATTTTTTCGTACCATAAACTTCCACCACTTGACTCGGTTGTCCTTACTCGAATACTATACGTTTCTTGCGCTTCAAAATCCAGTGAATTTGTTGCACGTAGAATGTTATTACTGATATTGAACTTACTATTGTCGGTATCTCCGGAACCACTTCTCAGAGAGTAGCTATGGCTCTGTCCCACATCCTCATCGTCTGTTGAAAAGTTTCCTACCGGGGCGTTTGTACCAGCATTCTCATTAATAGTATTATTGTCAAAGCTAATGTCCGTAGGGGCTTCATTTACGTTAATTATGTTAATGGTGAAAACTTTTGTTATATCATAATTTCCTAAATCAGTCGACTTTACACGTATGCTATAACTACTTTGGGACTCATAATTAAAAGGTGCATTTGTTAACAGACTCGAATCACCAACGTTAATTTTAAAACTGCTATTCCCTGAAGAGCCGGTACCCGAGACTAAAGTATATATATGAATATCATTTGGGTTATCCGGATCAACCGTTGAAAAATTTCCAACAATAGTACCTAGAGAAACGTTTTCATTAACTTCATTGTCAGGAAGCAGAATGTCAGTTGGTGGGTGATGCATATCTGTCCATGTAATATTATCAAATCCAATATTGGAATTATAAGCGTTATAATGCCCATATCCAACTTTACCCGAGGTATGACTACCATCAGTACGTGAACTGACCTGGTTATTATTTATATAAAAGTCAAATTGTGAATCATCAATAATCAGTTTAAATGTGAATGTTTTATTACAAGAAATATTAGATGCTATGAGTATTCCTCCCGTTGTAGCTAATTGATTTTCTAAAAGATATATTGAAATATTACCACTATTGTCACTTTGATTATAAAAATAAACGTAATAAAACGAGTTTGATCCAGTCCACCTAAATAGAATTCCACCAGCTTTACTCGCATCCCACGAGCCAATATTTATAACAACCTCAAGAGTTCCATCATCTTTACAATTATAATCGCTTAATATTTGTCCATTACCTTGCGGATTTGTTTGAGTAAACTTCATTTGATTATTGCTCTCGGACCAATAATTCTGTTGTCCATAGCTTGTCCATCCTGAAATAACACCATCATTATGATCATCAGTAAAATCAGCCCCATAACTACCAAAAACAAAACCACAAACGAGCATCAAACCAACAACTACAATACATTTTTTTCTTTTTTCTATACACATAGAAAACGCACCATCCCTTATGCTAAAAAGCTGCTTAAAAAAGGTAACAACGATTTTTAGGAATAATGATCTGGGAGGATAACCGTACCATCATGATATAGCTATCATACGGCTATTATAGAGTCCCGGATCCCTCCCCAAGAGTTACTATACTATAATGATTTTAATCTTTAGTAAGGTTTTAAAAATCCCAATTAAAATAATCTAAGACTACTCTGTGATGAAACAATTGAAAAAAATAACTGTAAACTGCATTATATAAGCGAAAAACTGTGAATAGTTTTCTGGTTTAGTTTATGGATAGGTTAGTAGACAGGTTTATGTTTTGGATTGATTTTTAGATTTAAAAAACTTAATCATTAAAACAGAATTGTAAATTCTCTGTGTGATTTCTGTGCGATGATTTTATTCTTTCATCTTTTTTTTATTGATAACGCTTGAAACCTGATTTTAATTTATTTTTAATTATATGATAAATATAAAAAAGCAAATACAGCATTGGCAGAAAAGTGCTTTAGAGGATTTAAAAGCTTCTCAGGACCTTGTTCAGAAAAAACATATTCGACAAAGTTTATTTTTTGCACATCTTTCACTTGAAAAAATTCTTAAGGCACATGTGTGTAAGCAAAATAAAGACCTTGCCCCCCGGACACATAACCTTCTCCGCTTATTAGAACTCTGTGGTTTAACTACTGATGAAAATAATATATCATTTCTTGCTGAAATGAACCAATACAATATAGAAGGTCGTTATCCGGAAATCTATGAAACTCTTCCTTCTCTTAAAAGTGCAGGAAAAATTATTAATAAAACTTCTGAGGTTTTTAAATGGTTAAGAAATCAATTATAATTTCAGTAAACAAATACCTTGAAACAGTTAGAAACAATGGGATTAAGGTTAGTTTTGGTGTTATTTTCGGATCCCAACTTAAGGGTAATACCGATAAATGGAGTGACATTGATCTCATAGTTGTTTCTCCAAGTTTTGATAAGAGGAAACAAAGGAAGGATATATCTCTGCTTTGGCGGTTAACAATTCAATCCGACAATAGAATTGAACCAATAGCTGTTGGAAAAAATGAGTGGGAAACTGATGACACCCGACCTATAATAGAAATTGCCCGTCGTGAAGGAGTAGTGGTAACTCCAAAAACAGCCGTGCATTCTAAATAATTATCTTAATTACTTATCAAAATCCCTCCCCTTCGTCCTTCCTCCTCGTCCTCCTCCTCGTCCTCGGTTTTTTCTTTTTAACTGTAAAGATCGAGGACGCGGACGAGATCAAGGAGGAGAAGGAGGATAATAGCGGGAAAGAGACTTACGATTTATAATTGTCAATTTTGCGTATTATATACTGAGGTCTGCAATTATTTCAAACACGTCAACCGCTTCTTCCCACCGTAAATAACCTTACCGGCCTTATTCTTCGCAGTCATGCGCATGATATACACACCGGCAGGCAAAATACCGCTTTTAAGGTTGGTTTTACCGTCAAACTGGAGGATATGGTCTCCCGGGGTCAGGTGCTTGCGGTCTATCCCCTTCCAGAGCTGCTGCCCGCGAAGGTTATACAATGTAAACTGCACCTCGGTAATGCCGAATGGTATACGGTAGTGTATCCTGATACGGCCGTTAAACGGGTTCGGGTATGCCTTTACAAATTTCATCGGCAGGTATCCCTTGATCAGGGACTTCATGTAATTATCCGTACCGATCACTATTATCCGGCCGGTACTGCCCTTCTCACCCACTGCGATCTTCAAGTGCGTGCCTGGTGTGCAGTCCTGATACGTATGTGTCTTCGGATCAAGCATCTTCGCTTTAAATCCCTTTGGCAGCACTAACAGATTATCCAGGTAGTACTCTATTTCTGTTTTTGCTATGCCGGTGTTGTTGAATCTCACCTCGAACGAAATACCGCCATCCTTGAGACTCGGCTGCAATGACCAGCCGCAGAGCTTGCCTTTGCTCTTATCAACGATTCCCACGTGCACACTGCTCATAGTCGGCGGCAGGAAACCGAACTGGTGCGCTTTCGATTTACTCCTGCGGTACCCGCAGCGGATGCGGCGGTAAAATGCATCCTTGCCTGCTGCACAGTCCTTCCACATGAAATGGATGTTCCAGGCATGTTCCGACCCGGTATGCTCCCGTTTCTTCGCACCGGCATAGTCTGACAGGGCCAGACACGTCGGAGGAATACGAAGGGTAATCGGCGATTGGCTGTGGTTGTATATGGTATAGCCGTCATTCTTCTGCTGGGATTTCATAGTATCAATAACATCTACGATGCTGTCGAGACTGGCTATATACTTTTCAACTGCCTCGTAGACTTTCCCGGCCTTCTTCCAGTGGTATATCTCAAGACAATCGCTCTGTGCCAGGCCCGTGGTCTCGAGTATATCACGAAACATGACATTGAACTGATACGGCAGGGTCACATCGGTCCAGTTCCTGGGCTTGAGAACAATCTCATACGGCTCTTTCAATGAGGTGGTCACACCCGAGCCAAAGGAGATCACCTGGTTCTCTGCTGATTTAAACCAGATAAGGCGGCTGGGAACAAACGAAAAGAGGTCCTTTACCGCATCGGAGTATTCAAGCCAGTCATTCTCACCGGCATCGGCATTATCATACCAGCGGTACAGGCGGTAATCGTATATATCATACTCCCACGACTCCGGTGATGTGATGGAGCTGGTAAACACCGTACCCAGTGCAGGCACATCAAGATTCGTTGCGGTTCGAAGCGGGACCCATTCATGCGCGATCACACTGATTATTTCAGTTGCATCAGTCTTGACAAGGCGGGACACATTGATCGTATCCGCACGTATGCCGTCACTCGCAATAATAAGAGCGCGTACACCGAACGAGGTATTAACCACGGAAGTCTGATTAAGGATAAACGACTTCAGCGTCGTATCAACAGGGGTGTCCAGATAACCGGTATCATTGTACCCATATCCCTCATGGCCCGGGCCAAAGAGAAACTCCCAGTACACGTTCGCACAGTTATCACTGATCCCGAAGTATGTGGGGATATTGCTTCCCCCTGGGATTATGGTATCATTATACGGCGTGGTAATAGTAATAGCCGGATTCATGGTATCTGCAAGGATCAGGAACGGATAGGCAAGGTCTTCCTTGCGTACCGTATCCCATACTGCACTGTCCGCAGGCCAGGACTTGTGCCGGACATGGATATTATTATTTATATACTGGTACATCCGCAGGTCATTTTCAGTAACGCCGGCAGGAATAGAATCATAGCGCAGCCCCATAATCATCGGCGGGACTTCAATGGGGTTGTTGCCCAGTTTAAAATAGACGCCGCCTACCTGCACAAAACCGGGCGGGATCACCACTGAAGTAAACGCCCATACCGTATCTTTGATCGTATTGGTTACGAGTTTCTTGAAGATTATCTTCTGGTTTACCGCAAAGACCGTATCTATCGTATCAGGGAATAGGATTATTTCTTCCCAGGTAAAAAATGGTATACGAACCGTGATAGTGCTGGAATCCGTGGGAGGAGACGGTTCTCCCTGTCCCACAGCAAGGCTGACACCGCGAAGCCAGAGGCCCACGGTATATACCGTATCAAACACGATCTTCGGATAGAGCGGAATACTCGTGACATTGACTTCCTGAACCACAGAATCCCATTTAAAAGGGGCTGCTGTTGTTGCCGTGTCAAGAATTGAATCAAGGGTGAACGTGAATCCCATCTTG
>CBDVBE010000129.1:0-14842 GCA_965372145.1 uncultured bacterium
CAATTTAACAGGTTTAGAAAAGGAAAAATCTGCTGAGAAAATAAATGTCGGTATACTTCGCTGCTTGTTTGACAAATCAGATACTGTTTGCCAGCACTCTTTTTGAGGCGTCATCTCATCCAGATTCAGATTAAAGGGTAACGATTGCTTTTGAGGCAACAGAACAAGTTGCAACGAATTATTATTGACACATTCCCCCGGGAGGAAACACAACGCGGATAAAGCAGCATAATCCCGAAGAAACGATTCATTATTCTCACTTTCCACGGTATGTAAATTCTCCAGTATATTGAATCCCTGCTTTATCTGAGCCGCCTTAACAAGATTAACCCCTTTTAACCATCGTGCTTTTGCCTGCCGTTTGGGGAAGGTGGTTAGTATCCAGTCAGCAATACTATCTGCTTTTACGAAAGCAGAATCTACTTCTACTTGATACAGATGGTGCCATATAATTCCACTAAGAAATGAAAAAGTAAAACTTTTTTCTGTTTCTTTGAGGAGAGTATCTATTTGGCTAAGCGCATAATACAATGTCGTCTTAACGGTATTTTTTAAAGAGGGAGATTCCCAATTCCTATTCCAATATTGGCAGTAAGGCTCTGCATGCTGATGAACAGCGTCCACAATATTGATAATCTTTTTACTGGACACCTGATTATATGGAACATCTTTGACAGATAATGCAAAGGCTGTCTTAAAACAAAAACAGAGAACCAAAGTAATACTAAGTACTTTACACACTATCTTTACCCTATGAAGCTGGTCCAAAAAAATCTCTCACCTATAACATTGTAAATGATTTACCCTCAAAATACATTTTACCATTCTGTCCCGTTACCATCGATCACAATTTCACTATCACGCCACAAGCTGTCCACGTCAACATCAGTGCAATTAAGAAGGAAAAGTATTGAAGACAGAACGGTAAGGGGTATTATTTGTAACAGCATTGATATCCTTTTCATTCATCCCATTTCCGAAATAACTATTCCCCAGCATAAATAAAGCACTGCATCAATACACCAATTAGATACATGTTGCGGTAAATGTGTTACAGAGACAGTTAAATACAACCTAAATTGAGCGATTCATATTGACTTGTGATATTATAACCTCACCCCCGGCCCCTCTCCTCCCAGAGAGGGGAGTATTATTGCTGATTTGATTTTCTGAATATTAAAATACCACCTGTTGGGTATAATAATTTAATGTAATAGCAAGAAAGTATCACCTTATTTCACCCCTCTCTGGGAGAAGAGGCTGCAGAGCGCAAGCTCAAGCTTTGCAGGAGGGTGAGGTTATAATAAATAAATTCCATACTGATAATCGCTCAATTTAGGTACAATTTTATTGGTCTACACCCTGTGGCAGGTCTTCAAGAGTAATGGTTGGATACTACCATGGTTGTAGAGCAGATTTAGAAGGAAACTGCCTGGCTTGTTCTGGAAAGCTCTATAGGAAAAGGCACCGGTACCGTTACCGTAAACCTGCTGTCAAAAAGTGCCAGGTCATGGGACCGCCGTAAGGCCACTATCTCTTTAGTCCCCTCATGAAAATCCAGAATCACCGACTGGCTCATTTTGGTACCATACCCATGATTCATCGAAGAAACATTGACAAAGTGGGTTTCCCCATTGTAATACATGTCTTCAGAAGCAAAGGGATAATAGTGCTGATGGCCGCATAGCCAGAGATCAATGCGGTATTTGCTCAGAATCTCTTCAATTATATCCTTCGGATCGATATACCGTACGGAATCGGTTGAATCCCGTATAGTACCGTAGACACATTGGTGGGTACACACTATAATAATTTTATCCTGGTTTTTAGAGAGCTGATCAATAAACCATACCAGGGTTGCATCGCTTAGATTTCCAACGGGGCTGTCCTCTTCATCGGAGAGCATAAAGAACACAATATTCCCATCGATTATTGTATATGACTTAAGGGGATTCACAATAGAATAATAGGATTGTATCTCACCATTAAAATATTCGTGATTGCCAACAACCTCATACCATTGTGGAACAGCACTGGCATTCCTGATGGCACGATAGATAAAAAATTCATCGGATCTGCCGTTATGCGCAATGTCACCGAGTGTTAATCCATAGTCAACAGGTCCTATGGTAGTAAGATCCGAGAGCGCCCGGGTAAACCAGACTTCACCGTCATACCCGTCTTCTAACAGCCCGATATGAACATCCGAGCAGACAAAGACACGTTTGGTGGGAGGCGGAATTGTTACGACAGGAACAGCATAGGGGGTATGATAGGCACACCTGCTGCTCAATGCAAGAGAAGAACCGATTGCTCCAGCACCTAATTTTAAGAAACTGCGTCTATCTATTTTTGCTCGCTGCACAGTTACCCCTTACTGGTATCGCGTTATTGTAATGCTATCTAAATCTTCTATTATGAAAGTAATATAATTTTATGGTATAGCGGATATCTTTTAATATTAATAATATAAAACCATCCCCATATTTGGACAAATTTATACTAATTTTGACCCTATAAGATAATAATAAATGCCTAAAATAGCTTAAAATAGCCATTTTCTCAATATCTCCTTGGACATAAATATCTATAATAAATTACTTTTCAGGTTGCGAAACAGACATTTTTGGGGTATACTATCTAAATAGCGCCACAATGGTGCAGATATATTACATAGGCGGAAAACTATGAGTAAAACGAAAAAAGAGATGATTGTAAAAGCAATACGGAAATATAGAGGGATTCTTATACCGCAGAATTGCATTTCTTTAAATGACTGTTTTACTCGAGAAGGTAATGTACTTTTTTTCTGGTTCAATACTGAAGATAATACAACCCGTATTGTGTCATCGCCAGATCGGGACAAAAAATAGACCTATGAACACTATATTTGAATATCTCGACTACCGTGAATTCTTACGGGACTATTATGAGGAAAAGAAGAAGGAAAATCCTTTCTTTTCCTATAAACTATTCGGCAGAATGGTAGATATAGATCAGAGCTATCTGGCAAAAGTTCTCATTAAAGAACGGCATATCGCGCTAAAGGCAATTAAAAAATTTATTGACTACTTCAAGTTTGATAAAAAAGAGGCTGAGTATTTTGAGACCCTGGTCCATTTTGTTAAAGCAAAGGCAGACAAACAGAGCAAGCTCTATTTTGAAAAGCTCCTCTCCTATAAGGGTATAAAAGCACAGGTACTTACTGAACAGCAGTATGAATTCTATACCAAATGGTATTACTCGGCAATTCGATCCTTGCTCCAGTATTATGAATTTACCGGTGATTATAAAGCATTGGCGGAGAAGCTGAATCCCGCCATATCTGTGAAAGAGGCTAAGCAGGCTATTAAACTCCTGTTAAAACTTAAACTAATTGAAAAAGATTCCAATGGGAAGTATCATTTAGTCGATACTGCAATTTCAACAGGGAAAGAGTGGCAGTCACTCGCGATACACGCGTTCCAGCAGGAGACAATCGGCCTTGCCAGAGAGTCTCTGGATCGCCACCCTAAAGAGTCGCGGGACATTTCCACGATAACCATGAATATCAGTGGAAAAGATTTTGAACAGGTTAAGGTGATGATTCAGGAGTTCAGGAAATCGGTGTTACGATTTGTAAATGACAATGCATCACCTGAGAGTGTGTATCAGATGAATATACAGCTCTATCCATTAACAAAAAGGGGAAAGGGATGAAACGTGGGCTGCTGCTAATAGTACTTTTTGCTTTCATCAGCATGTTCATTTCATGCTCGATAGATGTTGCCGGCGGAGCCACTTCAGAGACAACCAACGGCGTTGTGGTATCCGGCATAGTACTTTCTCAGGATGGCGAACCGGTTTCTGATGCGTATGTGCTTATACGACCTACTGATTTTCTAACGGATACTTCAGAGATTGATTCCACCCATATTCCCGATGCTATTACTGATGGTTCCGGATACTTTTCGATAGATTCTTTAACTCCCGGTACCTATTATGTTGTAGCCAATGACCACGGAAAAATGGTAACACGCGATACTATCGAGATAACGTCGGTGGTTACAGATTCACTGAATCCTATTACAATCACATTGCTTCCAGCCGCCGGCTTTTATGGGAAAATTGACAGAACTGATATTTCAGATGCAGATAATGTATATATCCAGATTTATGGTATGGATCGGGTAACCCTGGCTGATACCTCCGGTGAATTTCTTTTCAGCGGTCTTCCAGCCGGTAGCCATATTATTCGGGCAATAAGCAACAATTCGACCTATGGCATCCTTGAGGCTGACACTATTACCATTGACCCTGCGGAAAATCGAGACGTTGGCACTTTTCTTCTACCCTTTGCCTTTTATCGTGACACGCTTGCGGTGAGGGCAATACTTGATTCAAATGGAATGGCTGATGTTTCAGTTGTTTTAGTAACGAATAGTAAAAACGGAAGAATTTATGAACTTGACCTGGCTAATAAGGGCATAACGATTTTACCGCCGGTAGTAACTGAATTGCGCCTTAAACTTTTACGGCTTCAGGATAATAATCTTGATTCCATCCCAAATGCCATTGGTACAATCCCTACACTGACCTATCTATCTTTACTAAGGAATAATTTAACTTCTTTGCCGGAAAGTGTTGGAAATCTTAACCATCTTAAACATCTGAATCTAGGCTATAATGGGCTGACAGAACTGCCTTCATCTATAACGAATTTGACTAAATTGGGTTATCTATCAGTGGCACACAACAGGTTGCATGGAGTATCATCGCCTGTTAAGATCTGGCTGGATACTTATTCAACAGAGAGTAACTGGGAGGAGCTACAGGATCAGTAAATAATGTCACCCTGAGCGGAGTCGAAAGGTATTACAATAGTAAGGAATATGAATGTAGATGCTTCGACTCCGCTCAGCATGACATTATAGACTAAATCCACTTACTATAGAGCAACACAAAGGATTGAAATAACCGGATATGAAAAAAATATCTGTACCGCGATAGCTTTACTTAATTGTAATACTCAAACAAATGTTTAAAAAAGAGGATGGTATTCATGATAAAAACAACTTTGCGCAAATTGACAATTCCATTTATCAGTATGCTTCTGCTGATGGCTGGTTCAGGTAAAGCCTCGTCAGCTCAGGAAACTGCTGATCAGATCCTCATTAACGGAAAAGTACTCACTGTTGATGATAATTTTTCAGTTGCGGAGGCGATCGCGATCAAAGGTGACCGCCTTTTAGCTGTAGGATCAAACAATGAGATTATAACACTGAGCGGTCCAAACACAAAAGTATGGGATGTTGAAGGCAGAACAGTTATCCCCGGTTTGATTGATAACCATGTCCACTACCTCCGCAGCTCACCCTACTGGAAGCATGAAGTGTTATTTGATGGCGTTACTACGAGAGCAGATGCGGTTCAACTGCTCAAAGATACAATCGCAGCAAGAGCTTCCGGTGAATGGATAATGAACATTGGCGGTTGGGATATCAGACAATTCACCGATTCAAAACAGGAATTCAGTAAGGCCGAACTGGATGGCTATGCTCCTGATAATCCGGTATTCATCCAGTATGGATTTAAAGGTGGTTATGGCAATACTCCTGCCCTTGAATTAATATCGGCAGTGACAGTGATTGATCCATCGACCCAGACGATTGATACTATGACAGGGTATGTATACTCCGGTGGAGAGACTCTTGGACTACCGGACATAGTTAGAAGAGCCCTGCCTTCATATGACAAAGAGAGTTGGAAAACTGAATATCTGGCAACAATGAACAGGGATTATAACAAAGCGGGTATAACCTGCTTATGGAATTCCGGTGCCATACGTTTTAACAATGATTTCTCCGAGTGGGCCGAAGAGTATGTAGCTGATAATGGTAATTGGTCAGGCGTTCGTATGTTTCATCATATTCCATTAACTGCGAATAATGTCAGCGGTGCGCAAAAAATGGCTGAAACGATATTAGTATGGCCACCTCTTGAAAAAGGTGATTATTTCCGCTACCAGGCACTCGCTGAGAGACCCTATGGCCCGACATATGACCTTGGCAGCTGGAACGTATCCCAGGAAGATCTCGATGCATACCAATTAATTATGGAGGCTGTAGCGGAAGTTGAATGGCAGACCGCGGAGCATATGATTCAGAGTGCAAAGTATGGCGATATATTGGATATCTGGGAGGATATCGATGCAAAATACGAGATAAACCCGCTACGCTGGTCAATTCACCACTGTGACGGAATGAACAGTGATCATATCAAAAGGGCAAAAGCACTTAATTGCTTCCTTGCCATGCACGTTGGTCATATTGCCGTGAAGAACCAGACTAATATTAATAAACCACCCTTTAGAACCGCACAGGAAATTGGAATAGAATGGGGGCTTGGAACAGATGCAAAAATTGTTTCGCCCTATCAGGCCTTTGTCATTCTGTATGTAGCAGTTACCGGTAAAAGTGTTGGCGGATCGAATTTGAATCCGGACCAATATGTATCCCGTGAGGAAGCCCTTATAGCATATACTCGTTCAAATGCATGGTATCTTCATATGGATGACCATTTAGGCACACTCGAAAAGGGGAAATATGCTGATGTTGTCGTGCTTGACAAAGACTACATGACTTGCGCTGAAGAAGAAATCAGAAACATACATTCTGTATTGACCCTTATTGGTGGAAAGGTCGGTTACAAAGAAATTGATGCCACGACAGAAATACATGCATCCATAGGCTTGTCTGTAAAACACACCATGATGGAAATTTCCAAAAATCCGATCACCGGTTCTTGGACTATACATTATACAATTGAACAGGCATCCCACATTTCACTTGCTGTGTATGATATGAGTGGACGGAGAGTCGCTGTTCCTGTAAATGCATTTCAAAAAGTGGGAAACCATAGTGTAACATTGAATACTAAAATGTTGGCAAATGATGTTTATTTTGTTACATTGAAATCAGATAACCAATGCCAGGTTAATAAAATATTGGTTGTAAAATAAAGATATTCTGCTAATGAAATGGTGCAAAGTGAAGTTACCCCAAAATAATGGAGTATTGTGAAAATAATAAAATATTTACTTGTAATGGTGATCCTTGTCAGTACCCCGGTAATGGCACAACTGGACATAACAGTTATGACCTATAATATCTTTGGTGGAAAGGGGGCAGACGGTGTCGCTGATGATGAGGATATCCCTCGTCTTGGAAGGGTCATCTCTGCTCAATCACCGGATCTTCTGGGATTACAGGAATCATGGGAGGATCAGGCAACAGAGCTTGGTTCGCTTGCCGGATTAGACAATGTGGAATGGGCGGCACCGGGTAAAGTGGGGGAGGCGCTATTAAGTAATTTTCCGATAACGAATGTCAAAAAGATATTACTCCCTCCGGATGATAGTCGGATGCTGATATTTTCTGAGGTTGAAGTCACAAGCCGCACTGGAGTATCTGAAAAAATCGTCTTTATCACCACCCATTTCGTGTTTAACGATGACGCTGCTAAACTTGCGAGTGCAAAGATTGTGGATAGTGTTTTTAACGCACATTATGATAGCAAACAGCCGGCTATATTCACTGGTGACCTGAATTCAAGAATTGGTAGTGATCCTATAAATTACCTTGATCAGTCCTGGGAAATTGAAGAATATACTTATAAAATTGACTGGGCAATGTATCGGCCGGCAGACCGGTGGAATGTTATCAGCGTTGAAGAGATTAATACCGGTGAGGCCCAGCAGGCATCTGATCATATGCCGATTGTATTGAAATTGAATTTTCTATTTGAAACTGGAATTGAGAACAAAAATGGTAAAGTACATAATGTTCCGGTAAAATTTGACCTGGTTAATTCACCGGAAATAAATGCTGCGATGTTTCAATTTACTTTCGATGAATATTTACCTGTATCAGTAAGAATTTTAAACTGTTTGGGGAGGACCGTGCAGACTTTGTATAAAAATCAGTCTAGTGCCGGGAAACAAAGTTCGGTAGTCTGGGACTATACAAATAATGTACCTGCAGGGATGTATCAGTGTTTGTTGCAAGCTGGAACCTATAAGGAAATAAAATCCTTAACGGTAATTAAATAATGAAAAAACATTCAATTTTATTATTGTTAATCAGTGTTGGCACAATAAACGTATTTGCGGATTTTATTGCCACAGAACTGCTCGGACGGCCCACTGACAAGTCTGTAACCATTAACGCCCTTGCTGATGAGGATCTTGAAGTTTACTTTGAGTATGGTACCACGCCGACGATTTATACCGATAAAACCGAAACAACTTTGTTTCCCGGTGATAATCCTATCGAAACGGTCATTGAAAACCTTTCATCAGACAACAGATATTATTACCGAATGTGTCACCGTAAACCCGGCACCTCGAATTTTAGTAAAAGAGAGGAACACTCATTCCATACACAACGATCTCCCGGCAGCACATTTGTATTTACCATTCAGTCAGACTCACATCTTCGATGGGCGACACAAGGACTTAACTATCCTATGCATACCGACATGTATAGGACAACAATATTAAACATCGCCAATGATAATCCTGATTTTCATATCGATCTTGGTGATACCTTTTTAGGCATTATGTCGCAAAACTTTCAAAAGACAATTGGATTTCATATTGATCAACGAGAATATTTCGATCTTATCTGCCACTCATCACCACTGTTTCTCGTCTTGGGGAATCATGAACAGGAGTGCGGATGGGAACTTGACGGTACCTCAGAAAACCGAGCTGTCTGGGCCACAAAAGCGAGAAAACTTCACTACCTTAATCCTGCTCCCAATGATTTCTATTCAGGTGATACAACGGTAAATGATTATGTCGGTCTTCGTGAAAACTATTATGCCTTTGAATGGGGTAATGCTCTTTTTGTTACCCTTGATCCTTTCTGGTATACAACTACCTGCCCCCACAGTGAAGCAGGCAGCCCGGATCAGGGTGGTAGTGAGAATGGCTGGGACTGGACAATTGGTAACGATCAATATTCCTGGCTGAAGCACACACTGGAACAGAGTAATGCCTCATTCAAATTTGTTTTTTCTCATAATATGACTGCCGGTGCCGGTAAAGACAAGCTGTATGCACGCGGTGGTGTTGAGGGTGCGCATCTCTGGGAGTGGGGTGGATATAACGAAGATGGTACTTGGGGATTTGATGATAACAGACCAAATTGGGATATGCCGATTCACCAATTAATGGCTGCCAATAAGGTATCGATCTTTTTCCATGGCCACGATCACTTTTTCGGGAAGCAGGAACTGGATAGTATTATATATCAGGAAGTACCCACTACTTCTGACAACTCCTATCATAATGGCAACGCTGTATCTGGTGGATACATCAGTGGTGACATAGAAACCAATTCCGGCCACATTCGGGTAACAGTTGCTCCTGCAAAAGTTACTGTCGAGTATATTCGTGCCTATCGGCTGGTTGATCAGGATGCTAATCATGTTAACGGAGAGGTAGCTTACTCCTATACTGTCCTGGGAAATAATACAGATATTAATAAACAAACTGTATTTGATAATTCTGATGAATTTTACCTTGATCGGACTTATCAATCATCTTATGGTTCGTCACCAAGAATTCATTTCCATGTCCCTCGAAACGGCAAGGTTGATATGAGGATATACAATACACGTGGCCGGGAAATACGAACTCTGGCTGATAAGGTTTTTTCTCCGGGATCGCATGCAATCACCTGGGACAGAGTGGACAATTCCGGTAATTTCATTTCTGCAGGTGTATATTTCTGTACTTTACAGGCACAGGGAAATGTAAGTAAGAGTTTGAAATTGATCCTTAAATAAATGTTGTTTTTTTACGCTTAAAAGCTTACCCTCTGCATGGCAACGTGCAGAGGGTTTTTATATGATAAGCGTGCCTGCCTGAGTGATGAGCGCGGTCGGCATGGTGATAAGCGTATGCTTTAACCCCTAACATTGTATAAATAGTGTGATTACCTTCTCTGATTATGAATAAAAATTCATTAAAGAAGAAAAGCTGGTAATTATTTGTTATTTTAATAGAGATTGGGAATGTTAATTGTCTCACCACTATTATGATTATATTAGGTATCGAATCCAGGTATACAGAAAGGAGCACTCTCCTATGAAAAAGATATCACGGCGCTCATTTATCCAACGGGTAGGTATCACCGCAGCAGCGACCTCATCACTCCCGCTGGCAAATCTTCAGGCTATGAGCAACAGTATAACGAATAACAGGTCAGGAAACACCTGGCCGGGACGCGGGGTGCTGAATTTTAATGAAAATGCCGTTCAATTCGGCCAGATACAGTATACCACGGTAAAACAGATGGTTGATGAGTCAATACAGAGGCTTACCGACAAGTCTGATACAGTTGAAGCATGGGAAGCGGTTTTTCCTGATGGAATTGCTGCCGGTGACAAGATAGCAATTAAAGTAAATGCGTCCTACCAGTTGAAAAACACCGAAGAAGTGCTCAAAGCCGTTGTTGAGGGCCTTACCTCAATGCTCAGCGGCGCCTATCCCGCTTCAAATATAACAGTATTCGACCACGGCGGTCCCAGTACAATAAGCTTCAGCTCTCTCTACGATATTTCCGGTATAAAATTTTCAGATGCGAGTGACGGCAGGCCGCATACGGATTCGAATGCGGGTAATAGAAACTATCCGGACTGCCTGGAACAGGCCAAATATATGATTGATCTCCCGGTTTTGAAAACCCACCAGCAATCCTGGAGCGGCGCTATATCCATTACCTTTAAAGGCCAGATAGGTACTTACAAGAGCGGGCATTCGGGGTTTGATTCCGGTGATCTGGTTGAGCTGAGAAGCGGTGTGGTAAAGGAGAAATGCTGTCTCTGTATTGTTGACGGGATTAAGGGTACACAGAGCGGGTATAATGGTGCAGCAGAACCGTTTCCCGATTATGCCGAGGCAATGGTTCCCGGTACGTCACAGACCGATCCATGTACTATCATCATGAGTAGCGATCCGGCAACAACAGACTATCTCGCAAGAAATATATTCCGAATCGATATGGATAATCCCAACTATGGAAGTGGAAGTGACGATATTGTCGCAGCAGCTGAAAATGCCGGCCTGGGTATCGGTGATGAGTCCGACCCCAATTGGGATTACCGGGAAATCATCAACGGCGTTACCACAAACAAGCTTCATCAGGCGCATACTTTTACCAGTCACCCTGTGGGAGTTATCAATAATCATCCCAATCCGGCACAAACACATACAACTATAAAATTCCGATTGCCGAAACAATTTACGAACAATGCGCTGAAACTTCAGATATACAGAGCAAATGGCGCACGGGTAAAAGATGCCAATCTCAGCCCGCGCACTTTTCGCTATTTCTGGGATTTAAAAGATGACAATAACGCCCCGGTTGCAAACGGTACCTATAACTACCGGCTTATCAGCAAAGGGTATACACTGTCCGGAGTGATGATTGTCAAACGATAAAAGTATCTGCGAATGGAAAGTAACCTGATGAAGAAAAACGCTTTTTTAGCCGTGTGTATACTTTTTTCCTGCTGCTTGTTCACCTGTGATGAAGGCACCACCCCTTCGGATCCGGAGCCGGAGTTAGCACTCTCTTCCAGCGGCATTACCTTTGGGGCTGAAAAAGGTGGAACGAATCCTGCCGGTAAAAACGTTGCGGTCACCAATTCCGGCACCGGTACCCTGTCGGATATTGTATCACCGGTTACCGCTATTACCTATGGCACCGGCCAGACTGACGGTTGGCTGACAGTAACACGAACAGGAACCGGGAATAATCAGACCTTACTGAACGCCGTAATAATAGATTCTCTCAATGTAGCAACCTACACCGCAACAGTATCCGTTTTCTCCGAAGGTGCAATAAATTCACCACAGACCTATGCTGTCACTCTGACAATTACCCCTTTTACCATTCAGACAAAAGACATTCTTCCGGCAGACCTGGAAGTTGACTCCTGCGAGCACGTGGGTGAGACACTGCTGTTTGACACTACCAATCTGTATGAAAAAATTGATGGATATGACATTTTCTTTCTCAGCCGGGGATTTCTGAGCTGCGCCTACCAGACGTACGAGTATCCCAATCCCAAGCTTCTTACGACAAATCAGCAGTTTGGTATTACTGTTAACGAAATGAGAAATGCCGATTCTGCCAAATCTGTATATGACGCTTCAATTGAAAATAAGGACACCGTCCAGGTGCTCACCGGTATCGGTGATGAAGCCCTTATTATGCTGGGCTCATGGAATTATGGATGCTTTATGCGGGATGGTAAATATGTTGTAGAGTTTGATGCAATCTATTTTGACAGCACAACCGGTGCGCAGGAGGCTATCAAATCGGTTTTCAGTAAATGCTGCACTGTGATTGATCAGAAAATCCCCTGAAATGTAATTCGTGTCTATTAAATTAAAATCTAATTTGTCAACTCTTAAAAGGAACGACTCATTTTCTCTTAGAACTCAAGCCTGGTTTATATCCCACATTAGCCGATCCCGGTGAGGGTGAAAGTTGTGCCTTCCACGTTCCGGAACCATTCGGAAAACGGCCATAGGAGGTGTCCTGTTTGGTAGCTTCGGATATTCCCACAAAAGAAACACTATCTATAATCTCGCCACTGCCATTAGATAAAAGAACCATTTCCACATTGACAATATCATTCCAGTCAAACCCGAAATCAAAATGATTGTGGTGGACACAGTTACCGCTATCATTGGTCGTATCACCGCTCCAGAGTAAATAGAGCCCTCCGGCAGGAATCACCGTGTCATGTAACTGATATTTATCAAGATTATCTATCCTATCGGAAAGATAAAAATCGCTCATCAGCGCAGATTCCGGGCCGGGATTATACAATTCAACCCAATCGCCATGCTGTTTAATACAATCCATGTATGGCGAACTCCCTGAATTCCGTACCATGAATTCATTAATCAAAACAACGCCGGTATCTATATCACTGTCAACCCCCGAACATACTACCATGCACATTGAACAGAAGATACCAACCACGACTTTTAGACACATAACAAATTTCTCCATGTAATCCCCCTAAATGACCTCCAAAAATTTGTATGACCCCATTTCGTTACATAAGAAATCTAATATTATCAATGTGCAAAACACAAGTATCCAGAATTAATACTACTCTTCAGAGGAAAAAATGATCAGGTTCGGATTACTTCTTTTCCAGATTTTCCCTCAGTCTATTGCAGACAGAATACAACAGATGAATATCGTTATTACCAAGCAACCCAAGCCGCTCCATCACCCGATTATGAATAAAAGGCTTTACATTCACCGATTTCATAAGTCGATTGATTATCTTCTTAAGGTTGCGGAATTGCATCGCATCAGCAGGTTTGGCTTTGGATTTCTTCCCTCCCAAAACAAGCGGGGACAAGGTATACGCATAGAGCATCACCGTTTGCGCAAGATTGAGAGACGGGTACTTTGCTTTCATGGGAATAGTGGAGAGGATATCACACAGTTTCAATTCTCTATTATTCAATCCCCTGCTTTCCCGTCCAAAAACAAGTGCAACATTGGTGACTGATTTTGATTTCCTTTTAATAATATCCGTAATATCACTTATCACATGATAATCATTTTTAGCCATCCGTTGTTTTGCGGTAGTACCTATGATAAAATCACAATCGTACAGTGCCTCATCCAGAGAAGAAAATAGTGCTGCCTTCTTTAAAATATCAACGGAGCCATGGGCAAGCATCTGTGCCTTATCACTTAAATGGTCACACGGATTAACGAGCCGAAGGGACTTAAAACCCATGGTCTTGACGGCACGCGCTGCCGCACCGACATTCTCCGGAACAAAGGGCTCGACACGGATATAATGAATTGGCATATATATTACTTTGGAAGGGAATGCTTAGTACACATTCCCATAATTATGTACCCACATAACATTATTGTGTCATCCTGAGCATTGAATACCACAGTGTGGTATTCAATGCTCAGGATGACAATTATAGCTGAACAAAATGGGTAGGAATTTATGGAGAGCTGTACTTAGTCCAGCTTTAATAACAGGATTACCTTTTTAAATATCGTTTTAGCCAGCTTATCAACCGTATTTATCTCAGAAGCTACAGTTATCGCATCTATATCTTTCTCTTTCGACTCCCAATCGGTTTTCGCGGTGGTGACCATAATAATCTTTTCCCGCTCCGGCTGCTCTAACTTGTCATAAAACTGTCTGCTGTGGATATTCAAATGCCAGGCGCGTACTGCATTAATAATTATGATCGCATCATAATCTTTTGCTGCTTTTTTCTTGAGGGTCTTTATATCAACACACTCGACATCCAGATTCTGCTCCTTCAATAGCTTTTTGGTCTGCAGAGTAACGGCATGTTTAAAGTCGCTTTCCTGTCTGGCAATGAGGATTTTTAGCTTGGGTTCAGCACCCTCGTCAGCCGGTTGATTGTCTTCTGGCTTTTGCGCGGTATCCGGCCTCACTGAATCGTCCGGTTGCTCCGCAACTTCCACCTGTCCCGTATCTTCCGTCTGCTCTGTCACTTCCAGTGGTTTCGGGGCTTCCCGCTGCTCCGTGGTTTCAAGAGAGTCCTGTGAAATGGCATAACCGACTATCAGTATTACTATTGACAAAACAATTCTTAACATGAGAGATTTTTTTAGTTGGATCATTTCCCTTTCCTCCTGTCAATTATGTTTACCTTCTTCTTGCTGTCCCCCCGATATGAATTGATTGTGGCAACATTGGAAACAAGTACCGGAATAGTCACCTGTACCTTTGCCCGTAAATGAGTTGAAAGGCCCCCCAGCATTGA
>CBDVBE010000130.1:0-14714 GCA_965372145.1 uncultured bacterium
TTTTATAAACCGGATCAGTTCAGGAAGTATTTTTTCGTAGGGATTTGAAGTGATTACAAGATCGGTATATTTTTTACTCTGTATTAAAAAGGTATAGGTTGCGATGGCCGATATATCTGTAAAATCAATTATATAATTATAGGGTTTCGGGGTAAAACCACTTTTTCCGGTAGTACTTTTCTGAATCGTTCCGGACAATACCTGTTTGCCGCTCTTATTCTCTATTGTCCATTCCATGCCTGAACAATTTTCATCAGACATGATTATAATCCGCTTTTTTGTTTCCGGGAAATATCCTGCCGGATTATAGCGGATATATATTTTTGCCAATGAAAGGTGAATACTGCCGAGTATAGAAAGGAATAGTAAAAAGTGTTTGATTTTGATCATGCAAAACCTCCTTGCATTATAGGGTTATAAGAGACTGTTAATACTGCTTATTACTAAAATACTCGATTTGAATTTACCTTTCTTTCGGGTATTTGTTACATTTGTTGAGGTGCCACTTGTAAACACTCGTAATGCGATGATATGAAATAAGTAAGAACGGTTGGGAGGTGTACATATAATCAATTTACTAAAATCATATCAATTTGTTGCATTTGTTGTAAGGTCTTGAAAATATTGCGGTTATAGAGGTTGTTCAGTAAATTTTTGTTTTAGGTAATTCTGTTTACTTTATTTGAGCTATTTGTGACATTTTTTGGTTTTTTGATTTGGAAAGTGAGGGAGATTGTATCCCTGGCAACAGGTAATAGAGACTGCATTGTTATTGATTTGTCGTATGTAGAATATATCTATTCCTCATTTATAAATCTACTGATTCGACTCTGGAAGGATACTGCGGATTCGCCTGGGTCATTCTGCCTTGTAAATATTTCGAAAAAATGCAGGGAGCAATTATCATTGATAGGTATTGATAGAATGTTTGCCGTTTATGGGACTGAAGAAGAATTTGAAATGGCACAGAATACGGATAGGAGAGAGATTGTCCGAAAACAAATCCAAAACTAACACAACAATCACAATAGAGAACTATATTTGTCACATCGATATTTCAGGCGGGATGGTACATGAAAATGATTTATCTCAATGTAATAATTCATGTTGTCGGGAGAATATTACGCGGTATATTTTCAACCTGAAGGGTCTGGATGATATTGACAGTTATGGGGCCGGATTACTAATATGGTTATTAATGGAAATTAAGGGCCGGAAAGGTAAATGTGTTGCCTTTGGAGCAAGTGAGATTGTAAAAGAACTGATAACATGCCTGCCATTGGGAGATTTGTTTCCAATGTATCAAACAGAGAGTGAAGCTATGGCTGCTTTAACCGGAAAGATTGCTATTTGACTATTTTGCCACCGTCCCCATATACGATTCCGACCCTGTATCGTGTAAAAATCATCTGCCAAAAAACATCTGCTTAAAATAGACTAATCCACTCATTATTTTAAGGATACTTTTTTTCAATACAATTAGGGATAAAAAATCCTTTGATTTAGCGTTTACATTATTTTATAATTAATTGGCAACAATTCACATATAGTTTATTCCCCTGGTTTAACAGGGAATCATTTCGCATGAAAAAAGTAGAACTTAAAGATTTAACCGTTGATAAAACACTGGAAAATTATCTTTGTCATGTGAGTGGAGAAATATTGCACAGGCCGGGAGAAACACTTACCCTGTCACACCTGACAATAATGGAAGAATGTCGTATCGAAAATGTTATACTACTTGATACGAATGAAGATCCCGAGTCTTTCAAGCAGGAAGTACAGCAAAAATCAGTGGCAGTTGAAGATATAACACCCGGTGAGGAGTGTCCGGTTACTCTCTTTGATGTGGGAAAAACAGTTGTCATTGAAGAAGGTGTAATTATTCAGCAGGAAACACTTGCAGAATTGCACAGTAAAGAGGTTACCGAACTCTATTATCATAAGGATAGACAGGAATTACTGGGTTTTCAGTATGAAAAATATACTACCCTTCTTGAAAGTGATACGTTTGCAAGTATTGGTGATATCACTGTTCTTGAACATCCAGGGGAAAAGGCATTACGTGAGGAAGAGAAAAAGAAACAACGGGAGGAAGAAAAAAAAGGACCGGGTCCGTTTGACTTTCAGAATTTAATTATCCATCGATCTCTTTTCTTTCTGAATCCGTCAAAAGATATCTCGACTGCAAATCTTAAGCAGGCAATGAAAAGCAAGGCAAAAATGCGGCGGACACTCCAGCCTCCTCCCTATAAAAATGCGGTGAAACTTTTTGCCGGTGAACGTGATGAGAAAGTAAAAAGAATCTTTATTGAACGGTATCACGGGTGGATTGGAAAACTACAAGAAATCTTTGCCAGGCTGAAAGTTAACCACCCGATTCAATTTGAAGAAGTAGACAGAATGGCAAAAGATATGATTGCATCCTATGCAGAGGACGGATGTTTTCATTTGAACCTTGCTAACATGCGTCTCTCTCGTGTAGTGGAATTATATATACTCTCCCATAGTGTTAATGTGTGCCTGTTGTCAATTGGTATGGCGTCTGCCTATGGGTACGGCCCGCAACAGGTACTTGAAATTGCTATTGGCGCGCTGCTGCATGATATCGGTCACGTGACGACCTACAGACCGCTTTTTGCCAAAGAAAAGCTGGATGCTTCTGAACAGCAGAAATTTGATCAGCATGCGATACTTGGCGTGTCTTTGCTTAAAAATATCAATTGTATCCCGAAAACAACAGCATATATCATATATCAACACCATGAAAAAATTGATGGCAGTGGAAGGATTCTTCATTGCACCGCAGACACAATACATGATTTTGCAAAGATTGTTGCTGTGGCTGATATGTTTGATATTCTTGCCGGTGACACGACCCCTTGTAAAGCAATGTCAACAATTATAAAAATGGGAACATCACAATTATTTGATATGGTAGTTTTAAAGGCTGCACTCGTTTCTCTGTCGGTATTCCCGATCGGCAGCCTGGTCCTCCTAACAGGAAATAAAGTCGGCAAAGTTATTGCCACAAATGGAAATAATTATAAACAGCCTATGGTAAGAACCCTTTGCAGGATGGAAGTGGGGCAGATGTTTGAATTAGATATAATTGAAAATATTGATCTTGCCACAAGAAAAGATATTTGTATTATTAAAGAGGTAACAAATCCTTTCTTAGGGAAAAATATTTCAAAAGGATTCTAAGAAATGACAAACAAAGTACCCAGTGCAGATCCCGGCGATGAAAAATTACTGGAGACGTTCATCCGCCCTGAAATTTCTGATGATATCTATTCAGCAACCGTAACAATTCTAAGACATTCAACGGATGCTGTTTTTGGTATTGATCATATCGAGCAATTTCTGAATCGTAATAACATTACGTATGGCCTGAAAGTTGAAGGATTACAGGAAATTGTTGAGTCGGTTAAATCCGGTCCTGATGGAAAAGAGATTGTCGTTGCCCGGGGAGCAGCTCTTGAAGAAGGCAAGGACGGCTCAGAGGATTACCGGTTTAATATCAAGTTAAAAGCAGGAAAGATTGATGAAGACAAGATTGATTTTAAGGAGCGGGGAATTATAAATAATGTAAGAGCCGGGCAGGTACTTGCGGTATTAAACAAAGAGGTGCCGGGTAAACCGGGTATGTGCGTGGATGGAAAGGTAATCGAACCGCAACCGGTGAATTGTGTAAAAATTCCCACAGCCGGAAACAATGTAACGATGCATGTTGAAGGAAATACTTATACCTACACAACAACTATTTCCGGGCATGCCCGACTTGTTTTCAAGGAGATACAGGTCAATGAAGATTTTATTATTGTCGGTGACCTTGATTACACAAAAGGGAATATTGATTTTGTCGGCAATGTTGAGATAAAGGGGACGGTAAAGAGTGGTTTTAAAGTGAAGGCAGGCGGTGATGTTCTTATTGGCGGTGATGTGGAACCCGATGCATTGATTCAGGCGGCAAAGGACGTAACGGTAAAGGGTACTATTAAGTGCGGGAAAGAACCTGGAAAGATTATTGCGGGGCGGCATGTCAGTGCACGGCGGGTTATAAACAGTTTAATTATGGCAAAGGGAAATATGTTTGTCAATGAGCAGTTCCTGGAGAGTGTGGTTCATTGTGATGGTAAATTTGCTTCCTCAACAGCAAAAATCGTCGGGAGTAAGATAGAAGCAATATCCGGTATCTATGTAAACACTGTTGGTAAGGAAGATAGTAACGCCAGCAATCAGTTAGATGCGGGAAAGGCTATAGAAGCTGTCATGCGGGTTGAAAAGATAGATGCGGAGTTGGAGAATATTACGAATGAGAAAGCGCTGCTGGCAAAAAATGTAACAAAAGATGTTGGTTATAAGGATGGTGATTTTTCTAATCTGGAGGTTACAGACCAGGATAGAATTAAAAGATTGGGAGCTGCCCGGTCAAAACACATGAAAACACTTAATGAACAGGAGGAAGAATTAAAGAAGGAGAAAGAAGAACTGCTCCCTCGTCTTAAAGAGAATCCGAATGCTAAAATCACAATAAAAGGCTGTATCTATCCTACCTGTTATATTCGCATTGGGGAAAAAGAGATAAAGGTACTCGATGGGAAAAAGGGGTCCTGTGTTATTGATGGAAAAAAAGAAGAAGAACCAAAAAAAGCAGAAAACAATTAATTATCGCTCTCTGCCTGTAATTTGCCAATAGTATTAGTATAAGGAAAAGGTGGGGCGTTACCGAGCTCGTATTAACTGATTCTTGTAATATTCAACACACCACTTAATCCGGTTGTCTCGAAGAGGCTTGCGATAAAGTGATCCGGGGAGGCGTCTATCATAATTTCCAGTCGCTTGCCGCTAGTATGACGATCCATATGCGCAGCACAGATGATGCCAACCGATGCACTATCAAGAAATGAGGTTTCCTGAAGGTCCAGAACAATCTTTGGAGCGTCGTGCTTTGCAAGAGTCTTCAGTTGCTTAATAAACTCCAGAGAATTAGTCGAGACTACTCTTCCGGTAATTTTCAAGATCGGGACGTCGTTTATAATTTCTGATTTAATTTCCATTATTGTATGGTGTACCTTTCTGAAAGACAAACATGAATCATGCGGAAGATTTTATCAAAAGCCTTTCCGCTAACACTTTGATCTAAGACCCAATAATGTATTAATTATAAAATAAAATCCTCATTAGGGCAACCAATTAATATGATTTAATCAATTACGCAGTTATTCCGGATTATAAACTGAAACCGGTTTTGATAAACATGAAACGTAGCCGTTCACGGCTTGAAATTGGAAATTGGGGAAAAACATGAAACTTGTATATGAATGTAATACTCATTGCAGATACAGTTTAGTATATTATGTGCTATACCCCATATATAAGCACTGTACCCTAACCCAGATAAACTGCTATAGTCCCATTTATGGGGGATAAGTACCTTTACGAAATAATTTTCTACCCTGAAGGGCACCATGTGCTACGCGTGTACCAAGCAAGCTGGCATTAAAACCCTTCAGGGTATAAAGAGATTCTTAGAAATTCACAAAGTGCCCTTTAGGGTATTTCTTAGCATCTCTTATCCCTTCAAGGGAAAAAAGCGCAGAAAATTATTTCTAAGTTACCAAAAAGCACAGCTTCATTTAAAGTTTTCAAAGAAACCATGATATTTTTCAACTGAAGATTGATTTTTTCTTTATAAAATATTGATATTTTTTTACTGATGTTATTTTTATTGGTTAATACGAACTCAAATTGTAAAATATGGTATACATTAGTAGTATAGGAGTGAAGTAAGTACTTCTGATTAAACAGGTTGGAATTTCAATTGTTATTTGGTAAAAGGAGATATTGGATGAAGGACGGTACCGGGAGATTTGTAACTTTTTTGTTAATTGTACTCATGCTTACAGTACAGGTGAACGCAGCTCATGATTATGTAAAGGCATTTAACCTGACAACTAAATTCTTTGGTGCACAACGCTGCGGTAATACAAAATCCTGGATTCATGGACCATGCCACACAAAAGATGGCCAATCTGCGGGTGTTGATCTTGAAGGCGGCTGGCATGATTGCGGTGATCATGTTAAATTCGGTCAAACTAACGCATATTCGGCTGCTGTACTCTTGATGGTGTATAATCGTTTTCCCGATATATATAAAAAGTATGGCGATACCTATTCCCCTGATTATTCGTCCGGCAGCCCGAATGGAATTCCTGATGTTCTTGATGAGGTAAAAATATTTACCGATTATCTTTTAAAAGCATGCCAGAATGGGAAAGTCTATTATCAGGTTGGAAATGCTCAACAGGATCATTCTAATTGTGCGGAACCGGAATATCAGTCAACACTGGGAACCTCCGGTGGAGGGGATCCCCGCAAGGTGTATTCCACCACTTCCGGGGCGTCAAATTTCTGTGGCTCTGCTGCGGCAGCACTCGCATTGATGTATATGAGCTATCAAGAATTCGATGAAAGCTATGCAAATCAATGCCTCAGTAAAGCTAAGGAGTACTATCAAATTGGTGATTCAAAACATGAGGCTGTGGGTTCACAGGATGGCCAGGCGTATGAAGGTGACTATTGGGCTGATGATATGGCTTTTGGGGCCATAGAATTGTTCCGGGCTACAAAAGAAGCGCCTTACCTGGATGCTGCTAAGGCATTTCATAATGAAGGTGATGAAGTATACTGCATGCCGACCTACTTTTTTATGGATTTTGGCAATTGCGCACCAGTAGCTAATTATGACCTGTATATGGAGTATCCTGCACAGGCGTATATGTGGGAATTACGGGATGAAGTTAAGATTATGAAGGATTCCTCGGCAAACTCCATGTCAACTTATGGATATGCTCATTTCGATACGCATGATAATGAATGGGCGAGTCTGAAATATGCTGCGGCAGGTGCTTTGGTGGCTTTTCTTTATCATGATATTTCCGGAGATGAATCGGCATATGAATTCGGCAAGAAAAATGTTGATTTCATTTTAGGATCGCATAGCCATCTCTGTACTGACGCGCCGGCGAATTTCTCATTTGTTATCGGGTATGATGAACTCGGCGGCGGTGCTCCCGAGCAACCGCATCACTCCGCAGCATTTAATAGAACATCTGATTGGAATTGGGGTGACTGGAAGGATCCTTCCGTTCCAAATAAAAAGCAGCTTCCCGGTGCTTTAGTAGGTGGCCCCAAGGCTCCGGGTAAACAATATTATGATAGCAGAAGCGACGCTGTCACCAATGAAGTATGTATCTACTATAATGCGCCGCTTGTCGGAGCCCTTGCCTATGTAATCAAAGAGGAATATACCGATATCAAATATACCAATACTATTGCCATGGCCCTGAAAAATCAACTCCCGGGTTCGTTCAAATTAGCAGGTGCCTACAGGATTGATCTCCCGGATGGTATTGATCCGAAAACAAGGTTACGCGTATATGATTCTAAGGGACGAATGCTGGGGATAGTAGCGATACACGGCAGAAAAAGTATTAATGTACAAAAGGAACTGGGGATCAGTAATGAATTGTTGATAATCAGGACTGAAACCGGAAACTAGATTTATACTGCTGGAATACTGTTAAACTTCCGCAGTCACCAGCTCATCTTCTGATTTGTAAATCTTAATCAGTGAGTCAAAGTCAATAACGGTAAGGAAATCAAGGATATCCTTATTAATATTAATAAGTGCAAGAGTACCATTTCTATCTTTGATATTTTCCCAACACCGTACAATAACAGCGCCGGTTTGAGAACAGAGATATGAACCGTCCATGAAACGTATCGCAATATGCACCGTATTCTTTTCCAACAAGTCATTAACGATAGTTTCCAACTCAGTAATATTCGAGGTGAGATGCAGGACTTCGTTTATAGTGATGATGTGGTAATTTCCTTTTTGATACGTTTCCGATTGCATATATAAATCTCCTGACCCAGATAAACTGCTATAGTCCCATTTATGGGGGATAAGTACCTTTACGAAATAATTTTCTGCCATAAAGAGATTCTTAGAAATTTACAAAGTGCCCTTTAGGGTATTTCTTAGTATCTCTTATGCCCTTCAGGGTAATTAGAGATTCTTTGAAATTTATTTCTTAGTATCTCTTATGCCTTCAGGGTAATTAGAGATTCTTTGAAATCTATTTCTTAGTATCTCTTATGCCTTCAGGGTAAAAAGCGCAGAAAATTATTTCTACCAACAAGTTGGCACCTTGTAAGGTACTAAATAGTTAACATTTTCTCACTGAATATAAATTAATTATTGACGAGGGATTTAGCCAGTTTCTGTTCAATACATGTCAAAGAACAAATCCTTGCAATGTTTTTTCATTCATAGTAAGATTTATAGATCAGTAAAGTAAATTCTACGATAAGGTATTGAATTTAATGTTTCAAGAATCCACGATACTCATTGTTGATGATGATGAAATGTTATGCAGCTATGTAGAAGATGCACTCACATCAAAGGGATGTAATACCTATGCCGCTTCAAATATTCAGGAGGCAAAGCGTATTGTTCAGAAAGAGCCGATAGATCTGTTGATTACTGATATCCAGATGAAAGGGGGCTCAGGCATTGACCTCGTGCGCTTCTTCAGATCGGATTATCCCTATATCCCGACGATTGTGATCACCGGTTTCCCGGGAGTGGAATATATAAAAATCGTTGAGGAAATGGAAGTGCATGCCTTCCTTACCAAACCATTCAGCACAGAACAGATCCGTTATACCGTACTAAAAGGGCTGGAGAAAAGAAGGCGGGATATCGAACATCATGCTATGGTTGATCAAACCAATGGTACTGATACAATGGGTCTGATCGGTACCTCGCAATATATGCTTAAACTGCGAAAAAAGATATTGGACCTCGCAATGGGGGATTTCCCGGTGCTCATTCAGGGGCCTTCCGGTACGGGGAAAGAAATTATAGCTAACGCTGTTCATTCCAACAGTTCGAGAAAAGATAATCCCATAGTAACGATCAATTGTGCGGCAATCCCGAAAGATCTGGAAGAATCTGAATTTTTCGGATATACAAAAGGGGCATTTACCGGCGCATACCGTGATAGAAGCGGCATTATTGCAGCAGCGGATAACTCAACACTGTTCCTTGATGAGGTCGGTGAGTTATCGCTCAGTGTCCAGGCAAAACTTCTCAGGGTTCTGGAGAATGGTGAATTTATGCGTATCGGTGAGACCGTGCCGCGAAAGGTTGATATACGAATTATAACTGCGACAAATCAGAATATTAAAAAGATGGTTGAAGGGGGAGCTTTCAGGGAAGACCTCTATTTTCGCCTGGGGATAATTCTTACAACACGGCTGCTTAATGAACACAAGGAAGATATTCCCGTTATTACCCGGCATATAATAAATATGAACAGGGAAAGGGATGCCCGCTATCCGGCGCAGATAACATCGGAAGCCATGGCATGTCTCGTTGAATCGCAGTGGCCCGGTAATATCCGTGAGCTGAAACGGACAATTAACCTGTTATGCCATACCGGTATCGGAAAGAAAAGAATTAATATTGCCGATGTAAAATCTGCATTAGAGGGTTCTGAAGTTGATGCAAATATTAAAGTCTCGTATATTCAGGAAAAATCAAAAGTATTGCAGGAGTTCGAAATTGATTATTTCACAAAACTTCTTCAGAAGTATAGCGGCAATATTTCGCAAGCCTCAAAAGCCTCCGGTATGCACCGGCCGAATCTTATTAAGAAATTGAAAAATCTCGGTATCTCGCCTGATGATTTTAGGAATAGTAACAAATAATATTTTTATGGGTATGCAGTTGACTCCAGTACCTACTATATATTGTTGTTTCTCCCGTATATTATGGTTTCTCCCGTCATTCCCGCATGTTTTTGGCGGGAATCCAGTTATAATCCAATCTCATTATACAAATCTTTCCATAAGAGGTTCTTTTTTTCAATAAGTCGAAGCTTCCATTTTCTTCTCCATTTCTTTAATCGCTTTTCACGAGTAATTGCAGATACTGAATCTGCATATATCTCATAATATACAAGCTTATGCACTTCATATTTTTTACTGAAACCATTAAGCATTTTATTTTTATGTTGATAAGTCCTCTTAAGCAAGTCTGAAGTGACACCAATATAGAGAGTTCCATTCTGTTTGCTTGCTAATATATATACGTAAAATATCTTATTCATATTTGAACTTCTCTGGATTCCCGCCAAAAACATGCGGGAATGACTGTTTGCAAAGGCATAGCAATAAAAACCTATATATTGTGGTCACTGGGGTCAACTGCATACCCATGTAATATTTTCAAAAATTGAAACCTGAATCACTTATCATTCCCCAGCACCTTCGCTATCTTCTGTGACAATTCCGTCTTTCTGTATGGCTTTTGAATAAAATCGTCCACGCCTTTGGAAAGAAGCTCCCGTGCCTGACCGGTGATACTATAGCCGGATGATAACAGTACTTTTACATCAGGGTTTATTTTTCTCATTGCGAGATAGGCATCCTTGCCGTCCATCTCGGGCATAACCATATCGAGAATAATAAGGTCAATATCTTTCCATGATTTTTTGTAAACTTCAATGGCTTCTTTGCCATCCCGGCATATAGTTATTTTGTACCCGAGGGTTTCAATCATATCCTTTGCCATTTCACAGAGAATCTCCTCATCATCAGCAAGAAGAATGTGGGAAGAGCCTTTGATAATGTCCGTTCGTTTGAAAAAATCCGTATCTTCCCCAACACCTTCAGTTTTGAGAGGGAGATAGATTTTAAACGTTGTACCGTGGCCTGGTTTACTGTATACTTCAATAGCTCCATTATGGTTTTTAATAGTGCCGTAGACCGCGGCAAGGCCCATGCCCGTACCTTTACCTACTCCCTTTGTAGTATAAAACGGCTCAAAAATATGCTGTATCGTCTCACTGTCCATTCCCGAACCCGTGTCTGTAATACATATCTGAAGATAGTCTCCCAAAGAGAGCTTGTAGTGAAGGGATTTGCAATAATCCGTATCAAGAAACAGGGTATCTGTGGAAAAAACTAATTCACCGCTGCCGGGCATGGCATCCCGGGCATTAATGGCAATGTTAAGAATCGCATTCTGCAATTGAGACGAATCACCCATGGTGGTGGAAGGATTGGCTTTGAGGTGCTGCTTAATGACTATCTTCTTTTGAATACTGTGTTTAAGCAAAGAAATTACCTCATGGATGATATCATGCATATCTACTTTAACGGATTCGTATTTTCCTTTACGGGCGAATGCGAGCAGTTGCCTGGTTATATCAGCGGAACGCCTGGCAGTGATAAGAATATTATCAGCATAATGGCTCAGCTTCGCATCATCCATGACCATTTCCCGTATCAGATCGGCAAAACCCACGATACTGCCAAGCTGGTTATTGAAATCATGGGCAATGCCGCCGGCGAGCTGGCCGATAGATTCCATTTTTTCAACTTGCCTGAGTTGTGATTCAAGCTCTAATTTTTCTCGTTCATCATTCTTTTTTTCTGTAAGATCGACAAAGCTGTCGATCAGATATTTGCGTCCATCCAGAACCATTGGTACTACCGTTTTTAAAATGGGGACTTCATTGCCGCTGATTCCCAGCAACACGCGCTCGGAATTGTCAATAGTTTGCCCAAGGTCGGTGATAGGGCATTTCCCTTTCTCTGCCGGGCAGATGAATTTATGGCAAGACCTGCCAACAGCCTTTTCTTTCTTGACGCCTATCATCCTTTCCGCAGCCGGATTTAGATCGGTTATTTCATGGGTTTCTTCATCAATGATAACAATTCCTGTTTGCACGTGCTCGAAGATCGCGTTTAAACGCTCCCTGCTTTCCTTTATTTTAAGTTCATATTGCTTTCGCTCTGTAATATTGTGGAAAATTTCCAGTTTTGATATACTTCCATCAGGATTTTTCAGGGGAGTATCTACCAGGTCATAGGTTTTACCGGTTTTATCTGAATACCACTCCCATCGGACTGTTTTTCCTGCAAAGACATCTTTGTTTTTACACCAGGGACATGCTTTTCTTTTATTATGGAAATAATGATAACACTTCTTTCCATCAGGAGTGCCAAACTCTTTTTGAAGTACCGGATTTACATATTGGATATCATACTCCCGGTTCACGATATAGATACCGTCTTCCATAGAATTTAAGATATTAATAAGCTGGTTTCTCTCCTGTTTTATTGCTTCCTCTGCCAGTTTTTTTTCTGTAACATCCCGTGATATACAAAGGATACCTTCAGGAACAGGATAAACATGTACTTCATAATAGTTTTTTCTGCCACCTTCAAATTCGTATTCATTTGTGACTATATCAGGCTTCCGGGTCTTCATTACCTTTTTAAAAATTTTAAAGAATGGAGTCTCCTCAACGCCGGGAAAAAGTTCTGTCAGTTTGCCTCCGATCAGTTTTCCCTTTGGTATCCTGACGAAATCCGTAGCAGCATCGTTGACAATTACATGCCTCCATTCCCGGTCAAGGACATAAACACTGTCTGATATGGATTCCAGCAGAAGCCTGTATCTCACCTCACTTTCCTGAAGCTTTTGTTCTCCAATAATTTTATCTATCGCAAGCGCAAGAGTGCCGCATAAGCTATCAACCAGGGCTCTTTCCTGCAGAGTAAAAATTTGATCAGGCTTTTTTGTCAGCAATACAACACCAATTCGATCACCAACGGAATTCTTAAGAGGTGCAATAATTGTTTCCCCCACCGATGTTTTGCTAAGCTCGGAAATCAATGTTTTGATTATTTTTGATGAGAGAGAGCCTTTGTCGGATATAAGGTTGAATAATTCATTAATTGAAAGTGTTTTAATTTCATCCAAAGAATCGAAGTAATTACGTGCGGTTGCATTGGTATTAAAGTCAAAAAATAGTGACCGGGCTGCATTGGCAAACATCTTGTTAAGGTCGGCAGAGGCACCTCTGATATATAACCTGTTGTCTTTTTCTAAAAGGCCGATGTTTGCACCATGAAGATTAAGCCCCTGCAAGATTATATCCGTGACGTTATTGAGGCTGCCGTTTGTATTAAGCTCATTTGAAACATCATTCATTATTTTGAGATATTTTCTTTCATTTCCAAGAGATTCCTCTGTTTTTTTCTGTTCCGTAATATCTCTGGCAAAAACGATAACGCCATTTATTTTACCTTCCTCATTTTTATAGGGTACTTTGTCCGTACATACCCATTTTCTTTCCCCTGAAGATGTCTGCATCTCTTCAATTATATTTAATTTTGATTTTCCTGAGTCCATTACCTCCAAATCATCCTTATAATAATGCTCAGCATCAGGGATAGGAAAAAGTTCTTCTAAAGGTTTATTCTCAATATCTTCGACCTTCATTCCAATAGAGTCTGCGGCTTGTTTATTTACCCTTAAGAATTTGTTATCACTATCCTTATACCATATTGCAGTAGGCACTGAATTAAAAATCGTCTTTAGCTCCTCTTGATATTTTCGGAGTTCGGATTCTGTTTTCTTCCGCCTGGTGATGTCCCGTATGTTACCTTGAAACACAAATTCCTCGCCATAGCAATTTTTTAGAAGTGTAATGCCTATCTCAACCGGAATTTTTTCTCCTTTTTTTGTGAGCAGGTATGTTTCGAAGGCAGGTATTTCTTTTCCCTCTGATAAAGTACGAATTCTTTCAACTGCCTGCTGGGAACCGGCTTCTGGAAAAAGCTCTTTTAATTCCATTGATAGAAGGTTGTCTTCTGAATATCCACTGAGTCGCAGTAAACTTTTGTTTACATGAATAATTTTTTTATCTTTGGAGAAGACATTTATTGCATCGCGAGAATTGTCAAAGGAGCTTCGGTATTTTGCTTCGCTTTTTATTAAAGCTTTTTCTGCTTTCAAGTGTGCGATTGCACTGCCCATCTGGCCTGCAATTGTTTCGAGAGATGTCCGTGATTGAACAGGTACTTCGTCAAGAGTGTGAGACGCAACATTCAAACATGCAATAACCTTCTTCTTATACTGAATCGGGATTACCGCTATAGCAAGTAAGTTTTCGCGGCGTAATGTTTTATCTACCGGCACACCTAATTCCCGGTGTTTAGAATAAATTGGTTTGCCTTTCATGATCAGTTTAGTGTTTGGAGATTGTGCTTCAAAGTGGAAGGCGCTTTTGACAAAGGCGGCCGGCAAACTTTCATGGCATACCAGGTTTAAATCACCAGAAACGTCATCAAACAGGTACACGCCGCCGGAGTCCATTCCGGATACTTTAATCGCAGCTTCCAGGCACAGTCGTAAGCCGTGTTCAAGAGACTTTGTTGCATTAAGTTTAAGGGCAAGGTTTCGCTGGATGGTAATTATTTTTTCAATATCTTTTGATTTCTTGTGCGACTCTTCCAGCTCGGCGATTCTTTTATGCAATTTATTCACTTCGCCGGCAGATTGGGCTTTGGTTTTGTCTTTTGTAAGTGGCATGTGTTGTTCCTTTACGGCTATTTCTATAGTAAAGGTGTACTATATTATTTGATGATGTCTTTATAGTAATACCATAATTGCTTTCCGCAAGGAAGATTATACCATTGTTGATTCCGTCGGTCAATAGTCTGGTTGTTCAATTTGCGAAGCTTGTTTTCAAGGGGAGAAGAGAAGGGATAAGTAATAAATAAAATGTGTAGGCGTTCACAGGTTCAAAGATTAAAACGCCTTTTCCTGTGGAAAAACGTTA
>CBDVBE010000131.1:0-14692 GCA_965372145.1 uncultured bacterium
AGGATGAAAATGGAGAAATAACTCTTATAGACGAAATTCACA
Source organism: uncultured bacterium (assembly GCA_965372145.1). Classification (GTDB taxonomy): domain Bacteria; phylum Fibrobacterota; class Chitinivibrionia; order Chitinivibrionales; family JANQEN01; genus CBDVBE01. Next base: position 43 of record CBDVBE010000131.1, read on the forward strand.
CGCCGGACTCTTCACGCTACTGGCTTGCCGATTCGTATGAAGAGCGTATTGCACAGCAACTCGAACCGGAAAATATTGACAAAGAGTTTCTTCGGCTCTGGTTCAGAGAAAACTGTGACCCATACAATGATCCCGAATTACCTCCCGCACCGGATGATCTGGTTGTTGAACTTTCTTCACGTTATATAAAATTATACGAAATGATTACAGGGAAAGAATTTGAGATTAACGTTGAAAGTTCTATTAAGGAACGACTACAGAATAATTTGAAAGCATATAGGTAAGAGACAAGCTGAAAGGGAATGTACATGAGTGATAAGCGACAGGATTTGATGGCAACAATTGTGGCCTTGTGTAAAAGACGTGGTTTTATTTTTCAATCGAGTGAAATATACGGTGGATTAAACAGCTGCTGGGACTATGGGCCGTTGGGCGTTGAGCTGAAACGCAATGTTAAAGAGGCGTGGTGGAAATCAATGGTTTCCAGCAGGCGGGATATTGTGGGTCTGGACGCCTCAATCCTCATGCACCCGAAGGTATGGGAAGCATCAGGCCACCTGAAGGGATTTACCGATCCTCTGGTCGATTGTCTTTTGACCAAAAAACGGTTCAGGGCCGACCATATAGAACCACAATCCGGCATCGTTTTACGGTTTACCGGAGCCAAAGACCGTGATTCAGATGCCGCAAGTTCGGATTCGTATGCGGTACTGGCTAAAACAAAAGGTGATATTGATAAAGCCCGAAAAACAGGACGTGAATTCTATCAGTCCCGTGGTATATCCAAACCGGAACTTCTTGGTGAAACTCAGGAAGAGGTGGAAAACACCACACAGTATAATCCGGAAAACGGCGGGCTTCTTACTGAGCCGAGAAACTTTAATCTCATGTTTAAAACATTTATGGGGCCGGTTGAAGATAATTCTGCAGTGGTGTTTATGCGGCCTGAGACAGCCCAGGGAATATTTGTCAATTTTTTGAATGTGCAGCAGGCATCCCGTCTCAAACCACCGTTTGGTATTGCCCAGATCGGTAAAAGTTTTCGTAACGAGATAACACCGGGGAATTTTACCTATCGTACCAGGGAATTTGAACAGATGGAAATGGAATTCTTTGTGCCGCCTCAAGAGGATGAACAATGGTATGACTACTGGAAAAATGCCCGGTTCAACTGGTATGTCGAGTACGGCATTAAAAAGGAAAATTTACGTCTTCGCGATCATACGGATGATGAGCTTGCACACTATGCAAAGGCGTGCGTTGATGTGGAATACAAATTCCCCTTTGGCTGGAATGAGCTTGAAGGTATTGCGAACAGAACTGATTTCGACCTGAAACAGCACTCACAATCCAGTGGAAAAAATCTCTCTTTCTACGATGAAGAAACGAAAGAGCACATGGTACCCTATGTTATTGAACCGGCAGCCGGTGCTGACCGTGCGACACTCGCCTACCTCACTGACGCGTATGATGTTGAAGGAGAGGGAAAAGACAAACGCACCGTTCTCCGTTTCCATCCGGCACTGGCACCGATAAAAGTTGCGGTACTGCCGCTTGTAAAACGGGACGGTATGCCGGAAAAGGCTGAGAATATATACAATGATCTGCTTAACCATTCTGTAAACTCATTTTTTGATGTAAACTCTTCCATCGGCCGGCGGTATGCCCGTCAGGATGAAGCGGGAACTCCGTTCTGTGTTACGGTGGACAGCCAGACGCTGGAAGATGATACGGTAACGGTACGTGAACGTGACTCGCGTGAGCAATTCCGTATCGCTTCTAATACAGTCGTAGAATGTATTACCTCAAAACTCAGGAATACATAGTTATGAAAAAAAAGGTTATTGTTGCTATGGGAGGCCCGTCAGCGGAGCATGAAGTTTCTCTTGCTACCGGTCGGGAAATATTGAAACATCTCGATACAACAAAATATGAATCCCGTATTCTCATTATCACTCAGGAAAAACAGTTTTTTTACAGTGATGTTGATATTTCATCGTTACAGGAGCAGGAGTTTTCTGCCCCCCACACCTCATCGCACTTCACCGGACCGGTTGCACCAGCACAATCGCAGGATATCTGGGATGGTATGGATGTGGTGGTTCTTGCACTGCATGGTGAATTCGGTGAGGACGGCCTGTTCCAAGGTTTTCTTGACACCATCGACATACCCTATACCGGCTCGGGGGTATTCGCCAGCGCTGTCGGTATGGAAAAAATCGCTTCGAAATACCTCTTTGAACAACAGGGTATACCCACGCCGCCCTATTCAGTTTATCGTATTGACGGGTCGGGTATTTCCGTTGATGATATTATGTCGAAGCATGGATTTCCCTGTTATGCCAAGTGCCCGCAATCCGGCTCCAGCAGGCTGATGGGACGCGCAGAATCGCGGCAGGATCTCGAATCAATGCTTGAGCAGTTTTCAGAACATGCATCAAATATTCTTATTGAATCAAATATTGACGGTGATGAATTCTCATGCCCTGTTCTTGAATATCCTGATGGAACAACAAAAGCTCTACCACCAATTCTTATCCGCCCGGTCAGCTCGCTCTATTTTGACTATACAGCAAAATATACAGACGGTGCATGTGAAGAAATCGTTCCCGCACCATGCAGCGATGAATTATCCAACCGTATGCAGGAGGTAGCATTACAGGCTCATATTCTGCTAAAATGCCGGGGAATATCACGAACAGACATGATGGTCAAAGATGATAGTATCTATGTTATGGAAACAAACACTCTTCCGGGATTAACTTCGGCCTCCCTTGTGCCAAAATCTTTTGCTGCTACGGGTGGAACATATACCGGGCTGCTCGACATCCTTATAGAAACAACCCTTGCAGGCAAGAAAAAATGAGCTGGATACTAGGTATTGACACCTCATCTGCAGAACTCAGTATCGGCCTCATTCATGAAGGCAGCCCTGTTATTTCGTGTACACGCTATGTCCGTAATTCACACGCGGAACATATTACCCGCGCCATGCATTTTATCCTTGACTCAAGCGGAATCTCAGCTTCAGATATCGACTATGCCGGCATTGCTGTCGGACCGGGATCATTCACAGGTTTACGGATAGGTATATCCTTCCTGAAAGGTTTTTTTCTTACCCGCGACACGCCTATTCTTCCTGTTTCATCGTTGGAAAGTATCGCCGAATCGTATGCCAGTCAATCAGATGGTCTACTTATTCCTGTTATGGATGCACGCCGGGAGAGGGTGTTCTGCGCTAAATTCAAGCAGGAGAATGGGGCACTCGTTCGTCTTACCGATGACCGGATTATGACCGTACAATCTTTCTCGATATCCTATAAGAAACATGATACAATAGTAATTGATACACTTGGGTACACGAAAAGCTCCCTTTTTTCCGTAATAAATGAGTGGGGCACGGTCCGCCTGATAAATGATACACCGCTTCAACGGGGACTGGCTTGTGCCGGCATTGCAGCCCGATCAATTAATAACCAAACTGCATGGAAGAAAGCTGTTGAAATTCTACCAAATTATATGCAACCATCGTATGCTGAAATGAAAACAAAAGAGAAAAATACCTGAAAGCTATGGAACAGTATCCACTTATAGTAACGGTTTTTCTGCAGGCAATTGTCATAGTGCTCTGTGTTGGACTGATATACTACCTTATCACTTCATATCGTATTTATCATAGCAAAGTACACCTTGAGTCAGCCTTTGATTCAATTGAAGATCCGCTGGCTGTTGTTGACAGTAATTACACACTCCTTCGTATAAACAAACCTTACACTTCCCTTATTGGCCGGAGTTTTAAAAAAATTTTAGGGGAAAAATGTTATACAGTTTTACGGGGACGAAATGACCCTTGTGTAGATTGTAAACTTGTCGATGTACTTACCACCGGCGCCAAATTCTACGTTCCCCAGTCACCACACCCCAAACAGGCAGATACAGCGACAATCTCAATAACCTTTTGCCCCTTTATGAGTAAACGAAATGATTCTCCGTGTATTATTGAACATATCCGGGATATAACCGAACTTGAATCACTTAAAAACAATCTTGAAAAACAAAATACGCTTCTTACGGATACGACAACGATACTGCGGCACGCCCAGAAGGAGATACATGAGGAACTTGGTATAGCCCGGCAGATTCAGCAGAGAATAATGCCGCAAAAATACCCTGATTTCACCGGATTAAAAATCAAACACACCTATCATCCTATCGAAGCTGTCGGCGGTGATATCTATGATTTTATTTCAGTAGGTCCCCAACAATTAGGATTCTTTATCGGTGACGTGTCAGGTCATGGCCTTTCGTCTGCTTTTGTCAGTACCATATCGAAGATACTGCTGTATCAACACAGCAAATCTACCATGCCGACCAATAAACTCCTTAATAACATCAACCATGACTTAATCGGTAACGTGGGCCGTTCACACTATCTCACCTGTTTCTGGGGAATATTTGACAAAAGGGACAACTCGTTTACCTACTCACGTGCCGGCCATCCCATGCCAATTGTTATCAGGGCGAATGGAGATGTTGCTCAGCTTGCTGCACAGGGTACATTCCTCGGTGTCCTGGACAACCCTGCTATCGAACCAAAGAAATTCTTCTTTCAAAAAGGTGACCGGTGTATCCTTTTTACCGACGGTATCTATGAAGTGAAGGAGATAATCGATGAAAAGCTGCTGGTATTTGGTTACAGACAATTTATAGATATCGTGGCCAAAACAAAAGACCTCCCGCTGGAAGAGGTGATTCCCTTTATTAAAACACAATTCTCTTCATATACACATGAAGACGATTATACCCTGATTGCCTTTGATGTTACTGAAGAGAGACCGCAGGATATTTCTGAAGACCTTCCCGGTATGGTCCCGGATGATGATATATCTTACTATACCTTTACTACGATGACTGAAATTGATAACTATTTAAAAGCTGTAGCAAAACAGATGCAGAAAGACGGGTATGGCGAGGAAATAATAAAAAAGGCTGAGTATAGTATCACCAAATTAATCGCCATAGTAATTGAATCATACGAACAGGAAATTCCTGAAAATGAAGTAACGGTTGCACATACTTTCAAATCGAATGAATTGAGAATATGTGTCAGTGGTAAAAATACTGCCTTTTCTGTGGATAATCAGTTTGCCGATAACATTATGATAAATTCAAATAGAAATGCATTATCATTTTCTCTATCCAAAGCCTGAATAGAATACATGAAATTTTATTTACGATACTTTTTTTTAATTTTTATAAGCATATATTGCGTCTTCGCTGAAGAAACACCGGATACCTCTACAGCGGCAGATTCCTCGGTTACTATACAATCAAACCCTGCTGATACTACTCTTATTGTTCAGGATTCTACAACAGATTCCACCAGGACAATATTCCCAAGTCCTGACTCAAGTTTAAAAGTTCAGGACTCATCCTCTATGCGCGACCAAACATCTTCCGTAATAGCTGATTCAAGCAGAAAGACTGATACTACAGCTATTGACACCTCTTACCGGGTCTGGAAATTCCCCCATATAGGTTTCGGTGCAGGATGGGCCCCCGGAGCATTTCCTTTATTCGAATTATGGTTAAATGGTCGTGCAGATGAAACGGTTGTGAATGCATACCTTACGAATATGCCAGGTATCGATAGTATTTTAGAGGTGTCAATAATTGAAAAACCCGCTTCTTATAACGTACTATTTCCTATATCATTTTCCTTTACTCCCTATGTCTCTGAGAAGTGGTCACTCTCTTTTAATACATCATTCTACTGGATACGAAAACACTTCCTTGCGTCGTATAAATTAGATACTCTCTCCTCCTACGATATCGAGGAAAAGCTATCAATTAAAAACTTTTCTCTGGGATTGAAGTGTAATTTCAAAATACCGAATACATTATTTTCCATCAGCAATATTGAAGATAGTTATATCTCATTTGGTTTTGATGGATCACCCCTGGTCATTTTACGGGAATGGCAAAAAATAACCGGAACAAAGGAAAAAACTAAAAACAGTGAAGGAATTGGTATCGGATGGCAGGCAGGTTTTACAACCCATAAAAAACTAGGTGAAAAAAATGGTCTGGAAGTCGGGTTTAATTATCATGGTTCATGGAATGGCAGATTTATGGATAATGACCATCATATTCTACGGGCTGATATAAACATATTTGATTCCGAAGCCTCGGAAGTTCTTACATATGTAACACATCGCTTTGTACTTTGTTTCGCTGTCCTGGCCGGTAAAAAAGAATATAGGTAACCGTTCACAGGGTTCGGGGTTGAAATCAAAAATTGTTTGATTGCGGATTGTGGAATGTTGATTGCGGATTGCGGATTGGGGATTGAAAAAATCCAAAATCCAAAATTGAAAAATATTTACCACCTTTAACGGTATCAGTGTTGCAAATTCTTATGTCTGATAAAAAAAAACAATTATCTTCTCGCAAAAAGAATGACATAGATATTCATGCAATATATAAAATTATAAAAAAAGAATTTAAAAAATATACCATGCCTGTAGTAGACCTCATACAGGTGCAAACAAAAGATACCTTCAAGGTTCTCCTCTCAACGATACTCAGTGCCCGTACAAAGGATGCCGTCACAACAGAAGCTTCCCGGAGATTGTTTACTACGGTAAATTCAATCGATGATTTGGCTGCCATTCCTCTGAGAAAATTAGAAAAACTCATTTATCCGGTTGGCTTTTATAAGACGAAAGCAAAGCATCTCAAGGAACTTCCCGTAGTACTCAACAGACTGTATAACGGCATAATACCGCAGACCGTTGATGAACTCGTCAAACTTCCCGGGGTTGGAAGAAAAACGGCAAATCTGGTGGTTGCAGTAGGATTCAATAAACCTGCAATCTGTGTGGATGTTCACGTGCATAGAATCTGTAACCGTCTGGGATATGTAGAAACAAAGACGCCATTTGAGACAGAAATAAAATTAAGGGAGATACTACCAAAAAAATACTGGATTACCTTTAACTCATACCTGGTTTCCTTCGGGCAACATCTCTGTTTTCCAATAAACCCCGGATGTGACACCTGCCCGATCTATGATTTTTGTATGAGAGTTAATGTAACAACAAAATTGAGCCGTTCACGGAGTGAAATTGGAAATTAGAAATTAGGGAAAAACATGAATACCAAGTTTCCAATTTCCAATTTCCAATTTCAAGTTTCCCCTTCGACAAGCTCAGGACATCGCAATTTCAGCTTTCAAAGGACTCTATATGAAAGAAGCTGCTTATTACACCTCTCTTTCCGAAAACAGGGTTCAGTGTCAACTCTGCCCTAATACCTGCACGATTGCCGACGGTAAACACGGGATCTGTCTGACGAGGCGGAATCAGGACGGCAGGCTTCTTACAGATAACTACTGCAGACCGGTATCAACTGCAATTGATCCAATAGAAAAAAAACCTCTGTATCATTTTTATCCCGGATCATCGATCTTTTCTTCCGGTCCAAACGGATGCACACTTAAATGTAATTTTTGTCAGAATTATGAAATATCACAGAAAATCCTCTTTACCAGGGAAATCAGCGCTAATGAATTAATTTCGATGATACTTAAAAGCCACACTAAAGGCATTGCCTATACTTATACCGAACCATATATCTGGTATGAAACAATTATGAAAATCGGTCCAAAAATCAAAGACCAGGGAATGGTGAATGTCATGGTGACCAATGGCTATATGAATCCGGAACCTCTCAACGATCTCCTTACTGTGGTAGATGCAATGAATATCGATATAAAGTCAATGAGTGAAGAATTCTATCGCAGGCTCTGTAAGGGCGAGCTGGCCCCTGTCCTGAAAACATGTGAAACGGTTAAAAAGCACTGTCATCTGGAAATCACCAATCTTCTTATCACCGGCGAAAATGACTCTGAAGAAGATATTAAAAAACTGGTTGAGTATATAGCAAACTATCTCGGAAAAGATACCCCTCTTCATATTTCACGATATTTTCCCCGGTACAAATTGAGGGCTCATACTACCCCTGAAAATTCTTTGTTTCATGCCTGGGAAATAGCAAATTCAGAACTTGACTATGTTTATCTGGGAAATATTATTTCTGATGATACCTCAGACACTTTCTGCCCTTCGTGCCATACTTTATTGGTAGAAAGAAGTGGGTATTCAGTGAAAATAAGTGGTGATTTAGTAAAAGAGTCTCAAGGTGGCTGTAAGTGTAATGGCTGTGGTTCTTCGATAAATATCATACTATGAAACCTCAAAAGGTTGATTTTCCTCTTAACTCCCTTTGATAGGTTCCATTCCGCTAATCACTGCATAACAGGTTGTTTTATGCGATAGTAAGAAAATATTAAATAAATACTTAGATTTCTATAATTATACGAATTATTTTACAGGACATCATCATTCCATGGGGAGGGAGCATACCTATCGTAACCGGAGTAAAGGGTACTATGCAATTTGTATTGCATATAAAGAATAGTATTCAGGACAGGATTCGTTCGGAGAAAGGCGAATCTTTTATACGTTGGCTTCTATTGCTGTCTGGATTTCTGAGTGCCCCGTTTTTTACGCGTTTGATACTGATAAACGGCAGGGGAAAGAATTTAATCTTTGCCGACATTGGTGGATTCATTTCCGATCTTGCACTCACACTCATATTAGCCTGTGTATATTTAATAGTAGCAAAACGAAGCAGGATTGCGGGCAGTATTCTTCTTTTAACCTGGTGTGCATTTCATTATTCCAATTTCGAACATGTTGTTGCCAATGGTGATGTTATCTCATTAAGTTATGTAAAATATCTTTTCAGCCCGACCTTCTTATTTGGATCAGCAATAGTAGTTTCAAACATTTTTCTTACGGCGCTTATATTCACTACGACACTTGCCGTAGTATTTATCAAAATTAAACAGCTAAAAATCAACCTGCTCGGCTTCGGTGTTATAATGGGTATTGCCTCACTAGGTATAGGTACACGCAGCATCTTTACGACTGTGCTGGATCCCCGATGGCGTTCCTATAATGTAATCCATGCAAATATAGAAGACATCTGTTGCGCAAAATTTAAAAAAATTGATCTATCTATAACTGCATCCCTGGAAGAGAAATACAAATCATTACTCAACAAAGAAATGGACGGCACTCCTTTTGTCACAATAAATAAAAAGGGACACAATGTATTACTCGTTGTTCTGGAAGGAGGCTGCGGAGGGATGCTTCCTTCAGTGGGGGAGCATCAGGGAATTCACTCCGAAATCTCAATGCCCAAGCTTGACAGCATTGCACGAGCGAACATTATTTATACCAATTTCATTACCCTTCAGCGGCAGACGAATCGCGGAATGTTTTCCATTCTTTCCGGAAGTTATCCGAAACTTAACTCTTCTACCCCTAAGATGACGGAATACGTGACTAAAAAGAATCTTGAAAACGATTGTTCTCAGGAATATCTGCCAGAGTTACTTGCAAAACATGGCTATGAGACAACCTATCTGCAGGCTTCCCCATTGCCGTATATGCTGAAAGATATTTTCATGAAACAGGCTGGTTTTAAACACTGCTACGGGACACAATGGTTTACACACAGCTATTCATCCAATTACTGGGGAATTGACGACAAGGCTTTTTTTGAGCAGGCATTTAATCATATTGCTTCAAAGAAAAACAGTCGTAAACCATGGTTTATGACACTCTTAACGGTTGGCACCCACCACCCGCTTAATATTCCCGATGATTATGGTAATATATTTGAGGAGACAAAACGGCAACGGGCATACCAATATCTTGACGAGGCAGTACAGACTTTCATTACGAATCTAAATGATGCAGGAATCCTGGAAAACACTTTGGTTATTTTGACCTGTGATGAATCGCAAGGCGTTAAGGACCTCAGAGGGGATCCGCCGGGGAAAAGACTCTGTCAACAATGGGGAATATTAACGATACTGCATCCCACTGAGAAAAGGTATACCGTTAATAGTAAATATACACAATTTGATATCGCTCTATCAGTCGTTGACTATCTTGGGATGCCGTTTGACACCATCCCTTTTGCCGGACGGAGTATTTTCCGTACCTATACCGACGAACGTGACATTTATTTCGCAAACACCTATAATCACATTATCGGTAGGTTTACAAAGGATAACAAGTTGGAAATATGTGATGAAAATTTTAATTATGGTGAACAGTACACTATCGTCGAAGATAAATTGTTCTCCCTTGAGAGAGAATTTAAAAGAAAATTATCCACCGATGAGGTCAGTGATATTGCACGGTTCGGGCACGTCAGTAATGGATCAATCCTTACTATTGAAAACGAAAATACAAGAACCTTTGATTTCCATTCAGGTGTAACGCATGTCATTTCTCCCGGGCGGCAGAAAACACTTCTGGGAGGGCAGTTTTTTACCATCCCGAAAAATAGCGCTGTCTCAGTACAATTGAAAGGACGTGTCATATCCGGCGATAGTAGTGTCGTATATCTCAAACATGACCTTGCAGCAAAATCCGGCAAAGTACGGATTGTAAAATATATGCCTAAAGAACTCAAAGCCGGCAATTTCTTTTCAACCTCTTATTCCTTTTACAGCCCCGAAGAATTTTACAGCTCGGAATTCCGTGTAACCGCTCAATTGCTGAACGGCAATACCGCAACAATAATTCTGGACGAAGCGTCACTTACCTATAGTATTCGCCCACCGACCTCCCGGGAGCGCAAATGTTTTTACAAGCGGTATAATAAAAATGTCGGCCGGGATACCGGTGCATATATCATGGTCGAACAGCAGAATTGTTTGAAAGTAACAGTAAATTTTCAATAAATATCGTAATTTCTTACCATATATTGATAATCTCCATTTATAATAGTACAATTAAATCTAATCAATACTTCAATCTTATTAGTTAAGGCACTTATTCGGTTTATCCGGGTGTGAATCATTCTTCGTTTTTTTTAACCTTGAACCTATGAACCGGTGAACGGTTACCATATTTCTTATGAATATCGCTCTTATTAATCCGGAATACCTCTCCCCCAGTGGAAGAGACCACGGTGGTATTGCCACCTATGTGTATACAATGGCGAATGCACTGACTGACGCCGGGCATCACGTGCATGTACTCGCCAGAAAAGATACCGTACCGGATATGCTTTCTTCCACGGCAGAATTTCATACCTTTAACCATACACCTCTTCAAACGCCATTTTCATTCATCTCTCGCAGATTTAACAGTAAGGTATATTGGGAACGGGGATGTTCGCAATCAGCACTCGATCTCGCTTTATCTCTGCACAATAAGATATCCCTTAATGTGGTAGAAATTCCGGAATACAATGGACTCGCAACACAATTTTTACCACCCCTGCCGTTTCAACTGGTGATTAATTTTCATACACCAACCATACTCATTGATGAGTTAAACCTCACCCCAATAACCGCTCAACAAAAAAAATGGTATCATTACGAAAAGAAGGCTGTGAAAAACGCAACAGCATTTCGATGTCCGAGTAAATCGCTCGCTGAAAAACTCAGGGATATCTTTTCTCTGTCACCTGAAAAGATCACGGTTATCCGAAATCCAATTCCCACAACATTTTTCGATGGTATTGAAAAAAGGCATGATACTTCTGATGAACGTTGTGAAATCCTTTTTTCAGGGAGATTGGAACGGAGAAAGGGTGCTGAAGTCATTTTGCGAACAATCAGTGATATCCTTGATATCGACACTTCAATTCATATTACCTTCGCCGGAGAAACAGAATTGGGTGAGTCTGAAAGTTATCGACAGGCTATGGAACGCGCCGTTAAAAAAGAATATCGGGAGAGAATCTGGTTTTTAGGCCCTCAGACACGGGATAAATTATCATTACTTTTATGCCGGTCGGATATTTTCATCATGCCATCACTTTTCGAAAATGCACCCTATGCCCTGCTCGAAGCTATGGCTGCAAAACTTCCGGTAATTGGCGCGGATACAAGCGGTATAAGTGAAATGATTGAGCATAATAAAACCGGGCTTCTCTTTTCTTTGGATAATCCTTTGGAACTATGTACCTGTATAAAAAAACTTATTTCCAAACCGGATCTGAGCAAAAAACTTAGCCGATGTGCTTATGAACATGTTCGCACGACATATAATCCTGGTATAATAGCGCAACAGACAATCGCATTTTACGAATCTATTAAAACAACCGAATAAGCCGATGAAAGTTGTCGTACAAAAAATCTTCCATGCTTTGCCAATCCCATGGCAAATACGCCTGAAGAGAAAGGTTGATCTGCTTTACAATGAAGCCGGGTATGGTGATACTCTTTTAGTCGGTGCTGTGGCGCGGGAAATAAAAAAAAAATATGGGAACGTAAAAATAACAGTACATAGAGTCAAGGAGGAGCTGCTCAGAAACAATCCCAATGTTGATGAAACCGGACACCGGTACAATGGCATTGATCTTAATTATCATTATGGTAAAATCAATGTAGGAAATCATTTTGATAAAAACATTATAGATATCATGTGCCGGAAAGTGGGTGTGCGAAATGTGCAGCATACCGTTGACATTTTTCTTACCGATGAAGAACGTGCCTATGCAGAGGATAAAATTGAACCATTAAAAAGACCGATTATCACAATTCATGCGACACCGGGTTCTTTTGGTCAGGGACGAAAATTGTGGCCGCTGAAATACTGGAAAAAATTGATTTCTATGCTTAACAAAAAAGAATATACAATACTCCAATTGGGGAGTGCCGGAGAACCGCATATTGAAGGAAGCCTGAACCTGCTGGGTACACAGGACATCCGCCGCTCTATTGCGCTTATGAATTCAGCTGACTTGCATATCGGTATTGTTTCTTCACTTATGCATGGTGCTGCAGCTGTGGGAACACGTGCGATTATACTTTTTGGCGGTTTTGAACGATTTATGGCTCATAATTACTCGAACATATATGCATTTGAATCAAATATCCCCTGTGCTCCCTGTATTCGCGCGAATACAAAAATGGAGAAATGCCCGTTACATACTCAGTGTATGAGGGAAATCACTCCTGAGAAGGTCCATAAAAAGGTTTTAGCAATTCTGGAAGAAAACAGTAGCAGGAAAACTGAGAACTAATCATTATGGAACAACAACACGGCAAACGGCTTATCAAAAATTCGCTCCTGGATCTTTTTAATAAAACCTTCATATCCATAATCTCCTGGATTATCTCAATCTGGGTTGCCAGACAGCTTGGCCCGAATAATTACGGGATCTTCACTCTCGTCCTCTGGTTTACCGGTACTTTTTCCTGGGTCATCGGCATGGGATTGATTCATGCGACAACAAAATTTATAGCTGAATACAGCGGTAAAAATGATTCCGGTGTATTGGGCGCTATCGTTCTTTTCGTAATGAAAATCGAAGTTGTCCTGTCTCTGCTTATAACCTGTATTCTCGTTTTCTTTAAGACTCCCATTGCTGATTTCTTTTTTACGCCATCAGAATCGTTCTTCTTTTTTATCGCATTTATCGGCCTCCTGCCCGGTACACTCACCGCAATATTCTCGGCAACTATTGAAGGTATTCAGAAGTTTGAATATTTCACCTATGCAAATCTGGCGATTACTCCCTTTTCTTTTATTTCAAAGATAGCCGTATTATTAATGGGTAAAGGTATTGAAGGACTCCTTGTTGTCATGCTCGTTTTCTCTTTTATTAATACTCTATTTTACTTTTTTGTCCTGCAAAAAGAACACATCCGTTTATGGCCGCTTAATCAGTCTGTTGGTAAAACCCTAAAAAAAAGAATGCACAGATATAATGGGAGTGTTCTGGCGATTATCCTGTGTGATAAGATCGTCTGGGATAAAAGTGAGAATTTCTTTCTGGGCCGCCTGTGCAGCGCTACAGAAATCGGTTTTTATAACCTCGGCTTTAATATCTGCCAGAAATTCACTACAATATTACCCTCAACATTCTGGCGCGTTCTATTTCCGGCCATGAGTAATTATTCCGGTATGGGCGACCTGAAGAAAATGAGAAGAGTTTTCTTTATTGCCACTCGATATCTTGCATTTGTTGCTTTTCCAGTAGGCGTTGCCGGAGCGATCCTGGCGTATCAAATGATCCATTATCTCTATGGACACGATTTTATCGGCGCGCAACGGGTGCTCCAGATCCTGTTTTTAGCTTCAATAATTACCAGCCTGTGCGGACCGGGTTCTGCGGTATTATTCGGGTATGAAAAACAGAGTTTTATCTATAAACTTGGTGCTATCATGGCAGTCGTGAATATTATTCTCGATATTATTCTTATAAAACGATTTGGCGCAATTGGCGCTGCCGTCTGTTATACTATTACAACCGTTACCGGTGCCATTATCGGTACGATCTATACATGCCATACCATGAAATTGAAATACCCTATTGTCTCGATATCTAAAATATTTATTTCAACGGTGATTATGGGTATAGTAATGGAAATAATAATCCTCCAGAATGGTGAAATTCCCGGTTTTATTCTGTCAATACTTGCAGGGGGAGTCGTTTATGTTATTTCTTCACTCGTCCTTGGCACCTTTGAAGTTGAAGACTATACCATTCTTGAAAGTGTTAAATCAGTATTACCCGGCAAAACAAAGCAAATAATGGCCGGCATTATATA
>CBDVBE010000132.1:0-14680 GCA_965372145.1 uncultured bacterium
CCAACAGTCGGGTCTCCATAAAGCACATAGGGTGCACGATTCTGCCACCCATAGCTGGGTGCCATCTCCCGCAATGCAGTCAGCGCTTCACCATGGGTCATTGAATCCGCTATCAGGGTACGGCCAAAATGATAGGCCCACGCATTGTCTGAGCCGCCCGTTTCATAATTGCCGCCGTAATAGGTCAGATCAGTCCCGCCTATTGCTCCCATGGCGCAATTCTTTAACAACGACCACGATAAGTTACTGGAACTTGACGGTTTGGCGTTCGAACAACTGCCGCAGAGCACAAAGCCCGGATATTCGTTGCCGACAGACGATGTATTGCTGGAAGCAATGACATCCTGTGCTGAAGAGGTCGAGCCATGGGTTGCCCAGTCAATAACCCCAAAGGGGCCTTCCGCCCACTTGGCAACATTTTTCGAAATAGCTCCTGAACCGGAACCAACATTCTCATCAAAATCACCGGTCGGGCTTCCCCACCGGTCGCCGTACATACGGTAGCTGGTCCATCCCGGGGTTGTTTCAACAAAGTCATCATGAACCGCATTTAACGGCACACACGCCATATTCGAGCCGGAATTATAGCCGGGGCCCATTAAAAGCGCATTTTTACGCCATAGAATATCCTCAGGGCCGACAGATTCAAAAGCGATGGTCTTTTCAATTATAGCGTCTACCTCGCTGTAATTGCTGCTATAGACAGGAATTCTTCCATAATGTATCTCACACGTTTTATCACTTTTAAAATCACTGCCATCTAGCTGAGCAAAGGGCCAGTCTGACGGACAGGAGCTCCCACCAGCATAATCGGGAAAATCCATCATGGGGACATCATCCTGGTAATTACCTATAATAAAAAGGTATTCCCATCCTTTTGTCTGATAATTATCCTGGAGATATGAGCGTAAACTACTGGCGGTTCCGCCCCATTCTGATTCAGTTGCTACCTCTACCTCCATTTCCCTCAGCACTTTTGAGGCGATCAGCGCATCAAATTTCTGCAATCCTGCTTGAATCGCCGAGGTGGTGACCAGGACAACCTTTGATGACTGAAGGAAGGTATAATCAGAGGTGTAAGCATCGATATATTGGTCATAATTTACAACGTAATTTTTTACACGTTTCTTTGTAGATTCAGGTGCTTTAAGTGAGCGGTTTCGACGATAACCCGCATCAGTGGTAAAATTAACTACCAGTTCACCGGCCGTCACTTGAAAGAGTTCTTTAGTTACGGGATTATACCGGGCAAGGTTTATACGCACTGCAACCACTTTAAAGCAGTTAAGTTTTCCATTGTTATCCTCTGCCACGTGGTTTAGAGGATACACGGCATTCTGGGTATAAACGCCAATATCCCTGCCATCAACAATGGTTCGGGTGAGCGGCCAGAGCTCGCCGTTAATTGACATTGGCGGCAGCGCCGGTTTTACCGTATACTTACCGAGCACTCCCTCCTTGAGCCCTTTAATTGAATAGGTCACCGACTTGAGATCGGCATTCGGCGGCAGTAATACACCGCAGGTATAGACCGGCAATTCAGGCTGTCCCGGCTGACCGAAAAGCTCGGCACCGGCAAATACTGCATTTCCCGCACTACGGCTGACACGCACATCTTCAACCGGCAGTGGTACCGTCACCGAAGCGTACACCGCTCCGGCAATAAACATGATTGCTATAAGGTAATACTTCATTTTTTGTAACATCCTTCCCCCCCTTGGTAAACAAGACTAGTTGATTAAGGATTATTTAATAGTTAACTATTTATGCAATAACACAGTAATCGTCTTTGTAAATCCTTCTGCTTCCATTCTGCAGATATAGAGCCCTGCAGCAAGTGCCTGACCATTGTTCTGTAATTTGTCAACATGTATCATATGACGTCCGACCGCAACCGGATTGTTCACTAAAGTCTGCACCAGCTGTCCCTGGACATTATACAGCTTCAAACTTACCTGCCGGCTGCTCAAACCCTGTATCTCCGGAATTGAATAAAAGAGATACGCACCTGCATATTGCAGATTATAAGAAACCACAGGCGCTATGGTTACCGGATTAATTGCAGTTTCAGCATCAATCATGAAGTCATCGATACACATGTCACCGCACCAGGATTCACCGGTGATACCACGGAATCTGAACCGTACCCGTTCCCCGACATAATCGGTCAGGTCCTGCTTTACCTCAAACCACTCACTCCCGTGGTCATCGGTCAGGTGGAGTACATCATTTTTCCAGGTTCCGTCAACTTCGATATCCAGATAGATATCACCCATGGTGTTCGAATCACTTTTCATATGTGCCCAGAATGTCAGTTCCGGATCAACCAGTGATTTCAGATTAAACTTGGGAGTAATCATGTCGGCTTTTTTAGTCGGATTATTCGGACTGGATGCCTCGATATAAACATATTTCCCTGATCCGGATGTATGATCGCCTGTTGGTCCTGTGCTCTCGTATTGCTGTGACGGTGTCGGGCCAGACAAAACTATCCAGTTAAAATCATCACCGTCGAGCTGTTCCCAGTACTCCGATAACGGCCTGACTGCGCCGGTATCCATGTCCTCAAAATCCTGGATATAGGGGAACTCTGCAATGAGAACTTCAGGAATAACACCAAAAGCCGCACTCTCATCATTCACGCTCGGATCGTCAATACTGATAACTTTGATGGTATAATCATCGCCAAGTTCCTGATCAGCCGGAATATCCCAATCAAACATGCCATCACTCTCGGTTGAGCTTGCAAGCGTCTCCTTCAGCGAACCGCCTTTGTACAGCTCGATTTTGACATTACCATCAATATTATCTCCCCATTTAATAGTGCATTTGGTAAACTGTTCAACTTCCTGCCCCGCACTTGGTGAGACAAAGGTAATAGTCGGACTGGTAGAAATAACTACAGAAAGGATCGTATTACTCCCGATGGTAACATCTGATTCATCACAGACATATTCCTGGGGAATTGGCCCACCGGTATAATCCATGACAGAAAACTTGTCTATTTTTCCCGTGCCGCCCGTTGATGCAGCAATAAGAAATATCTTTCCTGCACCACCGGTAATCAGATCCGCAAATTCTGTAACGTCAAGGCCGATTTCTATGGTGGAGCTGCCGCCGCTTCCCTCCATGGGATGACTGCCACCGGCTTTATTAAACGCCTTCGAATAGCCTTTGGTCTCCGTTGGGCTTGTGGCGCTGATATTAGCTGAAAAACCGGTCGTTAATTTCAAACTGCTTCTGCTGCTGTGCGTTACTGTCACTTTCGCCATCAATTTTGTCTCGAAGGGTTCAACAGCAATACCTACAATATTTGACCCGCCAAAACCACTATACAGCATCCATACTTTCCCCGAGTTATTCCAGCTGCCGCCCCAACTGTTCACCAGCTGCCAGGCACCACGCTCGCGGTCTCTGTAATCGACAAGACCGTCACGGGTGACATCAATATCATTGGTAATCCGTCCGTCACCGTTCAAATCATAGCCTATTTCCTCACTGTAACCCGCCAAAGTCATCGCGTGGGCTGAACCGCTGGGAAGCTTCGTGCACAGTTTCTGTCCGGAATAGGGCCCTGATGATATCGTCTCGGTGGTGTAAGAAACGCTTGACCCGAAGGTAATCATGCCGCCAGTCTCACCGGTACCGGTCCCTTTATCGTAAAACCAGTTTTTCAATTCTTCAATATCATCTTTACTGAATGACACCGTTTTAACAATATGGCAATCATTGGCATTATAGTACCCTTCATACCCGTCCATCCAGGCAGTCCCGCTGCCGCCGTTATCGGCATTATTAAAATCCGTCACATGGCCACATCCTATTTCCTTCAAGATATTGTATCCCGAGCTCGGCCATGAGCCTGACCCACTGCCGCCATTCACAAAATTCCACGTAAATCCATACGCACAGATATTGTCCTTAGAAGTTGGCAGTGTCCCTAACGCGATGTTTCGTTCATACGTAAAGTGGTATCCCGTGCCGCTTGCCTGTCCGCAACTTCCCCCGATCTGATTAAAAATAGGGCGAAATTCAGGCTCTTCCGAATGGTCTACCGTCGGTGGAAGCTGACGTCCCCTAAGCTTTTCAGGTATTTTAAACTTCGGTAACCGGTTAAATGCAGCGATCTCCTCCTTAGTCAACGGAGAAAGGCCACCTGCTATCCACGGTTCCCCATCCGGGTCAGGATTCATGTTTATCAATCCCGTAGGATTACCATGCTCATCCAGAACAGGACGCTGGCCATGAATCCGGCTTACAAAAAGTGTACACACAATAAAACACAACACTACACGAAAAGTTATTGTTTTAAACATCTCCCTCTCCCCTTGCTTAAAATTAATATTACTCATATATTCCCACTATATGTTTTCCCTCTATGTATCACCCGACAGATTATTTCCTGTACCTCTTTTTTACAGAGGTACAGGTTACTGTATTAACGATTATTGTTTATCTTCCACACCTACGCTCTTGGTAATCTGTTCAATCGTCCCGTCCATGTATGTTACCCAGAGTACAGCCAGGTACTGATCATCAGCAACCTTTCTGCCGGTTTCCGCATTGACCAGGTCCCACTGCGCGACACCATTATCCAAAGAAGCAGTAAAGACCCTGCCGCCAAGAGCATCATAGACACACAGTTCAGCTTCATTCACATTTTCGACCTGGAAACTAAACGTCATACTTTCACCGTTTCGTGCTGCAGGATTGGGTGAAATGTCAAAACGGTCCTTGTTGACATTGACTACATTAATAATTTCCACGATTTCTTCTACATTTAATGTGGCTGCGCTACTGGTATCACTGTTTGCAACATTGCTGGCAATACAGCGATACAGGGAACCACTGTCAGAGACCTCCAGTTCCGGCGTGGTGTAGGACAGGTCGGTGGCGCCGGCCACATCCTGAAACGCGCCCTGTCCATCAGAGGTTTGCCACTGATAGCTTATAGGAGCGGTCCCATCTGCTGCAACAGTAAACGTTGCGGTTTGTGTCTCCTTCACGGTCTGATCCTCAGGATTTTTTGTGATAACCACCGCATCTATCACCTCACCGTCAATTTTGAAGTCATCAACACAGATATCACCGCACCAGCTGTCTCCGGTTACTCCACGGAATTTAAACTGCACTGTTTTCCCTTCATAGGAAGACATATCCAGAGTATTCTCGAACCAGGGGTCACCATGATCATCCGTTAAATGTATCACACCTTCCTCCCAGGATCCATCCGTTGCGATATCGATATACAGATCGCCCATTGTGTTCGAATCGCTTTTCATATGTGCCCAGAATGTAAGCACCGGCTTTTTGATATAATTGAAATCAAACATCGGGGTGATGACATGCATTGCCTTATTGGGATTATTATTCCCCGATGCTTCACAATAGATATAATTTCCATCCCCCGAAGTATGGTCGCCCGTAGGACCGGTGCTTTCATATTCTTGAGAAGGTGTCGGTCCGTTTAATACGGTCCAGTCGAAATCATCATCATCAAGCTGTTCCCAATAATGTCTGAGTATAACTGAATTCGTATCAAAATCATCAAAATCCCGGATATAAGGAAAATTCCTGATAGTCGGATTCTGAATTGAGAGTGCATCATCACTCTCATCGTAGAGCCAGTCTTTTTCTATACCAGTTACCCGAATCGTATAAGTACTATCACTTGCAATATTATCCGGAACAGTCCAGGTATAAGAACCATTGCTGGGTGTTGCAGCAACAATTGGTTGATAATATTTTCCGCCTCTAAAGAGACCAAGAGCTACCTCTTCATCGAGATTATCCTCCCAGGTAATCTCAACATCACTACCCTTTTCTATTACTTCTCCTCCATTTGGCGTTTTCAGGGCAAGATTTGATTTCTCCTCAACAGTAAAATCATCATCACTATCGTCAGTAAGAGTATCCTGCACAACACAAGTGATTCTGATCTTATAATCTGTCCCTAACGGAAAATCAACTGCAATATCCCAGTCCCAGGAACCATTACTGGGTACTGATGCCGCCAGTTCCTCTTTTACGGAACCGCCTTTAAGCAATTCGATCTTTACATTATCATCAAAATTATCATCCCATCTAATGGTAAAGGTTCGATCTTGTTCCCATAATTCACCACCGTTTGGTGACATGACCTGTAGAAAGGGTGGCACTTCCTTCCCTCTGAATGGTGTGGCAGGATCGCCCAGAAGGTTTGATTCAAGTATATCCCATTCCCTATTGGTATGCATTCTGTGGGAATATTCATTAAATTCACTGAAATAATTCATATCCTCTTCCCAACACGCTTTCCAGAAAGATACGTGAACCTTTTGACTGGAACCGCCCGTGGGATTGCCGGGAGAATACCATCCGGATCTTGAATTAAATACAACTGCAAACATTCCTGTGCGGGTTGAAGTAGTAAAACGCTCAGCAATACAGTCCTTATCAAAAGCCCCCGGATCACAACCCTGTGATTTGGCAAAATTAAATTTCGTGTTAGTGAATTTAGTTTCATCACCATTTCGCAATTTCATAGTATATGTGGGATTAGAATGGCCAAGATGATCGATGTTGGAATATGCACTGGTATTAAGTAATTCAATAAGCTCGTTCTTACTCCAGGTATCATCCTCATCATAAAGTCCGTCAAACTCCCAGTCACTTGAAAAGAGGGCTTGTAGCTGCAACATTGCATCTTTACCATAGGTACTATTATCCAATTTCTCACCAAGACCGAGTCCGGTTGTCATATAACTTTCACTTAATTGATCTGTTTCATAGGCGAGTATCTTAAATACCTGATTGGAAAACTCAGTTGCATCATCCGCTGAAATACGTCCGATAAAAACTTCCGCTTCCCAATCGTCATTCCATGAGGTTTGATCCAAACACTGGTAGGGAAGATCGGTTGGTATATCTTTACTTGAACCGCCGTTTGACGCAGAAACTGTTTCTAATGGAATAATTTTTGTATCTCCGCCAAGTAACACAAACTCGGTTTCCCAGTTGTTGTAAGCGTCTTTGATAAAGTCTCGTAATTTATCCGCGTCATCCCTTCCACGATACTTACTGAGAACATCTTCTATGGAAGTGACATTACAGGTAAATCCTTTTAACTCTCTTTGTGCAATCAGGTCATCAATATTCGGGTCTGTTGACGCATCAATAAATGATTGTGCAATAATTGCAATATAGCTGTAACTCTGAGCAGGATCACAGAGCACATGCTGATACTCACCGCGCAGTTCACCATTGATGTACGTACCCAGTGCACCGGGATTGTCCTCGGTGAGGTGTCTCTTCGCGAATCGGTCCAACCGGACACGTACGCCTGTTCCCGGACTGGTATCGACTTTAGTCTTAACCTGCAGAGTAAATGTCTTAAAGTAGGACAACGTTCCACTTTTCGGCAGATAAGTAACCGGATAGATATCAACGGGTGCAATAGTGACACCAAAACAATACTGAACCTTTTTAAGATTATAGGTCTTGATGGGATAAACTGCATCCGAATTATAGATAGCCTGATCCGGTTGCGCCCAGGTAATCTCAGTTGATGATAATTTATGTGGAATCTCACCGTGTGAAAGCAGATACGTACCCTGCAGGGTAACTACCTTCCCCGGTATAACGCTGACACTGGAAACCATACGGCCTCTTGGAAGAATCACCCGTGCCGGTACATAGGAAATTTCCGGTTTGCCGGGTTCTGAAAAAAGTTCTGCATTTCCCAGTTCAATCCGCTGCGCAGTCCGGCCGTTTCGCGTTTGATAGCCAACCGTGCGGAACCGTGGAGCAGGAACCGTATACTCCAGCGTAACAAGGTCATCACGCTGTTCAACGACTCTCACTTGTACCGGTTCTCCGTCATTATGCAACAATGAACGTACCGGCCCCGGTCCTGCAGCCACGCTGCTTATAGACAACAGAACCGTCATAATACAGAGGACAACAGGTCTAAAAGGCGTTAAATAGTTAATGGATAAGTTCATACATCTCCCCCCCAATTTAAGGTGATGAGTTAATTGATTATTTATATTAATAATATGTATTTCCATACTCGGCCCCCCTCCCTAGGCAACCGCAGTCTCAAAAGTTAATTCTTCTTCATTTGCAAACATCTTGATGTCATGGTCGAAATCAATGGCAGAAACAAAGTTACGTATATATTTATTCGGGTTAATAACTGCTAATCTACCGCCTTTCTCTACAATCATCTCCAGGCAGGTAATGAAATGCGATACTGCCCGGGTTCCTAAAAACGATGTGGGTGTAAATCGAATAGCAAAATTGAGTGTTTTTCTTTCGAGAAGCCAGCGGATGATGGAGTTGAGCTCAGAAATATCAGTATCAAGCCGAACATCTTCTTTGATACTAACTACCTGATACTTACCCTTTGGATACACTTTTAATAGTAACATCTCCCTCCCCTCATTACTATTTCATATAAAATTTATCTAGTTTATAGTTTTCCCTTTAATGCGCATCAAATCCTATTGTTACTTTAAAATGCGATGACGGATCTTTGAAATACGTCAATCCGACTTCATTAATCGGCATCCAGGTATACGCTGTATCCGTGCCGTGGACAGCGGTAATAAGCAGGTTGCCATAAATAGCGCCATCACAGCTATCCGGTTTAAACGGATTTTCCGGGAATACATATTCACCATAAGGGTTTGTTGTACCGCCGCTCAGAAGCGGTGTATCGGAAACCGCTTTCGAACTCCATTTAACGCCATACACAGTCACTGCGGTGCCTGAAAGCGGCAGGCCGATTGCTGAACGGGTAACAACACCCATAGAAGCGGGAAATGCATCATGAATAATATTTTTCCCGTCAAACACGGTATCAGCTTCATAGTTAATAGCGTACACGTTATAATCATCCCACTTATCAACCCCAAAAGGATAATTCATTATTGAGGTGATACCATTGTATGCCTGACCATTAACAGGATTATTATCTGCTTTTACTGTCATCCAGGAGAGCGCTAACCCCCCGCGTCCCGCGCCAAACAGCCAGGTCAGGACGTCCCGTGACAAATCGCCAAACAGGCCGCCGCCGCTCTCAATATCCCATACCTGATACATGGTATTATTAGATTTTTTCCAGGTACCTGCATTCTGACTGGAATAACCGTCATAAATCAGCCGGTAATCAGCATTCTCATAGGGTAAATCCATCTCATCGTCCACAGTATTGGTCAACTGGTACAGTGAATCAACATAATATTCAATAACCCCATTAAAAATTTCCGGATCATTAAACCTCTTATTCACCCGTGCAACATGGTCCTCCACTAACGGCAGGACGGAATCCAGAGAGCCAAAGTGCTGGACAGTCTTCTCTGTCAACCCGACCAGTAATGAAAACCGCCACATTGGCTTAAGGTTGCTTTCAGTCGTACCGGCAATAACCGTATCACGGGATATGACCTCTGTGGTATCTGAAATTAATACCGTTTTACCGGACTGGACACTCTGTGTATAGAGGATTGGCGGCAAGTATGCAGCCGGAATATCAGCAATAACCACTGAATAATAGTTACCGCTGAGATAAGTTCCATTTTTGATATTGCTCTGTATGGTGGTTCCTTTAATGTAAACATACCCGTTCTCAATATCCACGGTATCAGGAAGTACCACCTTAATTGCACCCGGATCAGTAAGCATGCAGTTAGACAGGTTTAACGTATCCTGATTTTTCTCAACAACGATATCCATTGTAAACCACTGTGTTTCTTCTACAGGATGTGTTGCGTGAATATTATACGGCCCAATCGCAGAATCGTTAAACACAAAATTGAATGCACCGTCTGTACCGGTCGTATAAATAAGTGAATCCGGTACTGCTGCATCCTTGGTCGGATTAAATCCGTTAGGAATCAGCATTACCACTACATTAACTGCTTCAATACCATCCTCATCAACAACAACACCGGCAATAGTCTTTGTGTTGGGATAATCCGTACCGCCGTCACCCACTTCAATAGGCCCGGTACTGCAGAACAGCAGCATCAGCATGATAAAAAGAGGAGTTATGCATATTCCGACAAACTTCTTCATTTCTCCCTCTCCTTCCGATTCTTCTGCTCAATTGTCATAACCGGAAAGACCTGTACATTCATCGAGACGATGCGGTCAGCATCTTTCGGATTTACCTCGAGCTTAAGAAACTCCTTACGAAGCGTATCTATCTTTCTGCATAACTCCTGATACTTCTCTTCGCTGATACCACGAATTGCCATGGATACATGCCGTTTATCCTTTTCCATGGTCTCCATTGCGTGTATCGAGGTTTCGATCATGGTACGTTTGACATCATTCACCACAGCATGCGGCATTGTATCGTATGAAATTATTTCATTACTTTTCTGCGGAATATAGGCTCCTGTTGCGGTATCATAGGTGATTATATTCCATTTCTGGAGTTTTTTTAGTGCCTGTTCGACTTCTCTTGAGGTTAATTTCAGCGTAATCAGGTCATTAACTATCTCTTTTGGGGAACAGACTTTTCCTTTCTGTACTACATATTCACGAATTACAGGATATCTCCATGAGGTAAAATATTCGAGGTTCTGTTTATCCAGAAAAGCCGCAAGATTTTTTTCACGCAATACAGCAAGATTTCTGAATATGGATTCTTTTTCACGCGGTTTGCGGATTATCTCTTTTTGAACAAGGAGCGAAAAATACTCCGATTCATCCGCATTGATACCCAACGCTTTTACTATCCCTTTAATATGGCGTTCACCGATTTTTTTACGACGTGCGAGAATATCGGAAAGGAAGGACTGTGCACCTATTCCAGCGTCAGCAATAAATTGTTTCTGAGTATACCCGAACCGTTTGGCATACGAGTACCACTCCTGCAGATAATCAACACAGTCATCAAAAATGAAAATAGGAATATGAAGACGTTTGGAAAACATACCCTCCCCTTACCATATAATAATATAGGCACAAAAACTATAAACCGCTGATTTTTTTAGGCCAAATCATCTTTCTAGGGTAATAGCAACATGTAAGTTGTTGATTTTAAACAAACACATTAAATTGCCGCATTTTTTTTGGGTAATTTATCCGAACTAACATTACGCAGGTCTCTAAAAATTTAGGGATATGTAACTTATTAATTATTAAAGAGATATTGAAATATCAGCACAATTCCTGTAATATATGACCTATTTCCCATATTTCTGTTACTGCCCATAAGGGATTGGGCTATATTTTAATTTGTTCATTGAGTGCCTCTTCATTAAATTGAAGATACTCTATCACACTTACCTGGAAACTTATATGATAATAAAAAAAGTTAATTTGACTGCGGCGGCCTTCTTATTATGCCTTTTTCATATAGTAACTGCAAATAATTATCCTTTACATTCTGATACCTTAGACCCTTCTCAAAACCCGCCAGTTGGATTACTCCCATCACAGGTACCCATGTTTGTAGTAATCGGATTCGATGACAATGGCTGGTCAGGTTTGCCGGGTTCCGGCGGGACCGGAGGTATGAAGTGGGTTACTGATCTATTTGCTGAAGAGAAAAATCCGGAGGGAAACGGTAACAGCGGCACCTATGACGGCATACAGTGTCAGGTAAGTTTTTATTACACGACCGAGTATATCGATACCTGGGGAGAAACCGTTGCGTTAACTAAAAAATCATGGAACTATGCCATGGTAAAAGGGCATGAAGTTGCCAATCATACCCATTCCCATGCTGATGGGAGTAATTTCACACTCTCACAATGGGATGAGGAAATTTCATTATGCACCGAATGGCTGACCAAACCGTTCGATCCTAATGAGGATGTCAACAATCCGGATCCGACAAAAGGTATGGGGGTGGATGCATCTGAGATATATGGATTCAGGACCCCGTTCGGTAAGTGTAATGACAACCTTTTTGTGGCAATAAAAAATAATGACCTCATCTATGACTGCACCATACTCGAAGGGTATCAGAAGGATCATGACGGCACCAATTACAATTGGCCCTATACCTTGCATAATGGGAGCCCCGGCCATGAGGCGTTAAAAGATTTTTTAGAGAACTGGAAGCCAATTTCAAATCACCCCGGACTCTGGGAATTTCCCTCATATTTCGCAATTATCCCGCCGGATGACAAATGTGAAGAATATGGGGTACCTTCAGGCCTGCGTGAAAAAATCAAACTTGTTTATGATAACCTTGATGTATCCACTGGAAAAGTGCTGGGTGAAGATTATGAGATGTTTGTCGCCTGCGAAATGAGCAAAGCAGAATTTTTAGCCTGTATGAAATACAGTTTTGATCTGCGGATTAACAATAACCGGTGCCCATTCTTATACGGAACGCATAGTGACATGTATGCCACGAATGCAGTAGGCTGGGAAGCACCGAATGCGACTGTTGAAGAGCGTCAGGAGAGTCTGGAAGAATTCTTTACCTATGTATTGGCACATGAAGATACACGAGTGGTACACACGAAACAACTCCTTGACTGGATGCGCAGTCCGGTGCCGTTAGATCCAACGGGGACTCACACCGTAACACAAACAATGGAAAATGTACATATTACCATAATGCAAAATCGAATTACTATTAATTTACCAGCATCTCAGTTAGGAAAAAAGATACAAACAACACTATTTGACCTGCATGGCCGACCTCTAATCCACTATAACTCCACACTGATGAACACCAATAGAATTGCATTTGATATTGCCCCGGAGATATCACCTGGTGTGTATTTACTGAAAATATGGTATAATAATACTCCGGCGGTTCAGAAAATCTCTTTTATTCGGTAATCATCCGGTTATTGACATTATGGTTACTAAAATGAATGTTGTAACATCATTTGTAATAACCTGCATCACAGTGTGCACTATGATTACGTTCCCCTCTGCCTCTGACATCGAGGAGTATGGCACCATAATTGTTACTTTGCTGCACGTTAAATCTGAACAGAATGGAAATATGATCGTCGCTCTTTACAAAGGCAAGAAAGGCTGGCTGGACCTGAATAAAGCACTAAAAAAGAAAAATCCTCCTGTTTCTACAGATTCCGTAACTATAACATTCGAAAACATTCCCTTTGATTCAACCTACGCCATTCAGGCTATTCATGATGCGAATAAAAACGGCAAACTGGATTTCAGGATATTTCCCCTCCCCAAACCGAAAGAGGGTGCCGGAGTATCGAATAACAATGTCCGGAATGGGCCCCCGCAATACAAGCAGGCAACTATTAAACACTTTGATAAGAACACTACCGTTCGTATACTAATGCGGTATTAAAATACCAGTCTGTGACACTGGCCAAACTATTGTCACTGTTACCGCTTCCTGTGCCATGGTAGTAAAACATTTTCCGGACCCCATTCACAGCCATTCCTGGACAAGGGTAAATATGTTATTACCCTTCAACTATCGGCGTATGCAATAAACGATGAAATTCAAAAACTGCTGGAGGAAGGGGCAAATGGATATATCCAGAAGCCTTTCAGGAGCAATAAATTGGCAAAAATAATTAAGAGAGTCCTGAAGGGCTAGTATCTACATGGCGAAGAGAACGAGTCTCCCTTAAACTTCAGATGTAATTTATAAACATTAAGGTAGCTCAGAAGTTTTAGAATTCCTGCATTACCAATTTACGTGTTGTAACTTCTTTCCCCTGTTTAATACGAATCATATACATACCCGGCCTGCAGGAATACGGAATAGTAAAGTTGTTGGCAGCATGTATTTGTTTCTTTGAAAACAATTCACGTCCACTTATGGTATACAGCGCTACATCAGTAATCGCAGTTTTAGTTAATACACAGTATATTTTCCCCTGGCTTGTTCTTATTACAATCCCCATTTTAAGCGATGATGGTTCCGAATAGTCTTTAGTTTCAGTTATACCCTGCATTAAATTATCAAACGTCTCCTGATCTGATTTAAATTTCTCTGCTTCAATACCGACACGGGTAATGGTAACTTTATTGACAAGATCATCTTTCCTGATATCCATGATTACTTCTAAACCAACACTATCAATTACATATCCAAAAACAGTGTAATCACCATCAAGTTCGGGCAGCGGCAGGTGGGTGATATACCATTGAGATCCGGCGGTGGCTGAGCCTGGTGATGAAAGTGCCATACCCATAGCCCCTCTCCTGTCATGTTTTAATGTGGGGTCAATTTCGGTGTGAAATTGATAGCCCGGGCCTTGAGCCGATCCAGGAGGATCACCTGACTGAATAACCCGATCAAACTCAACACGATGGAATGTCAGGCCGTCAAAATAGGGTTCGCCAAAATCAAAAGGAACATTTTCAATAGTTCCCTCAGCAAGACCGACAAAATTACAAACATGTAAGGGTGTTTTCTTAAATTCGAATTTTACTAACATATCTCCTTTATCAGTCTCAATAGTGGCATACAGCCCGTCTTCCTGTAGAATTTCTTCTGCTGTTTTAGCTCCGTATAGTACACTATTGCAGAGGATAAATACTATAAATAATTTTAAAGAAATAATTTTCATATGAACTCCCTTATGAAGTGAATAGTTATTTACAATCAGTCCAGATGTGTCATTCCCGCATGTTTTTAGCGGGAATCCATGCTTTAAAACATCAAACAACCTGGATTCCGGCCAAAAGAATGCCGGAATGACTTTAAAGAAAAATGTTTATTTCACAAAAAGAA
>CBDVBE010000133.1:0-14676 GCA_965372145.1 uncultured bacterium
ATCACTCCATTACTCCATTACTCCATTACTCCATTACTCCATTACTCCATTACTCCAAAAATTAATATACACAATAAAAATTATGCAAACATGAAGAATTAAGGAAGAGACAACTATCTTACCTGTCAAGTTCCACATGCACCGGCTTTACTCTCCAGATCTCATCTGCATACTGTTGAACTGTTCTGTCTGAAGAAAATCTCCCCATATTAGCCACATTTCGTATCGCCATTTCAGTCCATACGGATTGGTCGCGATATATCTCCACAGCCTTCCTATGAGAGCTTCGATACGCATCGAAATCGGCACACACAAGATAGCGGTCATTGTTGAGCAGAGAGTCAACAAGCGGTTTGAACAGGTCCGGTTTTTCCTGATTGAAAAAATTTACATTGATAAGATCAATGACTTTGCGGAGCGGTTCACTTTTCTTGTAGTAATCATAGGGTACATAACCGTCAGCTTTAAGCTCCTCTACTTCATTGGCGCGCAATCCGAAGATAAACATGTTCTCTTCACCAATCTGCTCACACATCTCGATCGTCGCACCATCCATCGTGCCAATAGTAAGCGCACCGTTCAACGCAAATTTCATATTGCCGGTACCCGAGGCTTCCGTACCCGCGGTTGATATCTGCTCAGAAAGGTCAGCAGCAGGGATAAGATATTCAGCGAGTGACACCCGGTAATTGGGCACAAAATGTATCTGCAGAAACTCTTTTGTTTCCGGATCATTATTGATTACTGATGCGACATTATTGATAAATTTAATAATCAACTTTGCCATGTAATAGCCCGGTGCTGCTTTGCCGCTGAAGAACACCGTCCTTGGAACCGCGTGTTCGTGGTTACCTGCTTTTAATTCATTGTATAAATAAATACAGTGTAGAATATTCAATAACTGGCGTTTATATTCATGAACTCGTTTTATCTGCACATCAAACAGGGAATCAACGGAAACATCAATGCCTTCCAATTTCTTCAATTTCTCGGCCAGTCTCTTTTTACAGGTGTATTTTACCGCTCGCCACTCTTCCTGAAATCCCCGATCCCGGGCATACTGCTCAAGATTTTTCAAATCATGGAGGTTTTTAATCCAGCCATTGCCAATCCGGCTGGTAATCAATGTAGAAAGAGGCTCATTTGATTTATAAAGCCAACGTCGTTGGGTAATTCCGTTTGTCTTATTATTGAATTTCTCCGGCCATAGCTCATAAAAATCGCGGACAAGCCCCTTTGTTAAAAGCTTGGTATGCAGATCGGCAACACCGTTAACCGAATGACTTCCAACTATAGCCAGATAAGCCATCCGCACCATCGGCTCCTCACCCTCTTCAATAAGCGACATGCGGCGGCGCCTTTCTGTGTCACCCGGATACTTATACGATACCTGACGGAGAAACCGGCTATTAATAGTATAAATGATATCCATGTGCCGCGGCAGAAGGGCCTTCATTAAACTGACCGGCCATTTTTCCAACGCTTCAGGCATGAGCGTATGGTTCGTATAGGCAAATGTTTTTACCACAATGTTCCAGGCTTTATTCCACGGCAGAGTATACTCATCTACTAAAAGACGAATCAGTTCCGCAATAGCTATTGCAGGATGTGTATCGTTCAACTGGACAGCGTTTTTCCTGGGGAAATCATTAAAATCATTATGATGCTTCAAATAGCGCCTTAAAATATCCTGCAGAGAGGCCGACGTGACGAAATATTGCTGTTTGAGACGCAGTTCCCTGCCGCTATGGTTCGAATCATTTGGATAGAGAACCTTTGAGATGTTTTCGCTGTTCAGCTTATCCTCACACGCAGCTATATAGTCACCTTCCTGAAACCGCTCCAGATCCAACTCCGTTGCGGCCCGTGCAGACCACAATCGCAGGGTGTTAACCGTATTGTTATTGAATCCGGGAATCGGGGTGTCATACGGTACCGCAACCACGTCATCGGTATCGATCCACCGGGCTAATTCATTCCCATCCTCACCGGTTTCATAGTCTACACGGCCATAAAACTTCACCCGGAATTTGTATTCAGGCCGTTCTATCTCCCATGGATTAACATTCTCCAGCCAGTGTTCGGGCAGTTCTTTCTGATACCCGTTAACAATTTTCTGGGTAAAGATACCAAACTCATACCGGATACCATAGCCGATCGCCGGCAGTTCCATGGTTGCCATTGAGTCAAGAAAACAGGCTGCCAGGCGTCCCAGGCCGCCATTACCGAGCCCGGCATCAACCTCCTGATCCTCGATATCCTCATAGTCAAGACCGATATCATGCATCGCTGCAGTGCATGCGCTTTTGAGACCAAGATTCATAACGTTGTTGCCCAGAAGGCGGCCCATGAGAAATTCAAGTGAAAGGTAGCAGACTCTCTTTGCATCCACCGCATAATACTTCTGCTGGGTCGTGATCCACCGTTCAATCAGGCGGCTCCGCACCGCATAGGCAAGGCTTAAATAACCGTCATAGGGAGTAAACGTGAACTTGTCTTTTGCAATATTATATTCAAGATTGGACAGGAAACAACGGCGGATGCTCTCTGCATCCATACCTTTATAATGAGTGGCCCAATCTATATCATTCCGGATTTCATCCGGACTATTCTTGTTGTTTTCTATTGTATCAGACATTGTTCCCCTTAACAAATACGATTCTATTCTGGTTTAGCAATTATACATTATAGGCAAAAAGAAATCAAACACAAAGATTTTGTATACAATAAAATAGTGAGAAGTGATCAAAGGTGTGATACCCTTATGAGGCGGTATCCTGTTTTTTTATAAGAAAGTAGAGCGTTCCCCGCTGCTTCATATATCCGGCAATCAATTCCGCTTCCGGGCCGAATCCGGTAAACAGATCTACCCGGCCGGGCCCTTTAATCGCCCCACCGGTATCATGATTACACACAAAAGCCCTATACGGTTTCCAGGCAACAACACTGCCGGTGCTGTCAAACTCCGGCACTTCCGTCTCAATAAAACCGAGCGCCCCTTTTGGGAAAAGGGCAAGGTCGGTGGCAATACTCCGCATGGCTGTTATTGGCCTGCCAAGCGCTCCCTGTGGCCCTTTACCTCCTTTGGTAAAGAACACATAGCTGGGATTATAGTTAAACACCTCTTCCATCTCCTCCGGGTGCTCTTTAATGTATTGTCTGATACGCTGCATTGACATCTCTTCATAGGTAAAAACCCCTTTGTCGATGAGGTATTTGCCTATGGCTTTATACTCCTGGCCGTTTCCCGAAGCATAATTCAACCGCATCCTCCTGCCATTATCCAGCTCAACAATGCCGCTTCCCTGAATCTGAAGGAAAAAGAGGGCAACAGGATCGTCAACCCAGACGAGTTCCAGCCCCCTGCCTGCCAATATATTTTTACTATCAATATCTTCCCGGGAATAATAGGGTACCAGCCGCCTGCTTCCTATAAATCTTCCACGGAGATATTTGGGGATACCATTCACTCTTTCATAAAAGTAAAACCGTGAGAGATTCACAGTAACAATATCCTTTGGCTTTCGATAAACCGGATAAGTAAAACGTTCCGATCGCTTAAGCGATCCCTTTAAACAAGCCTCATAGTAGCCGGTAAACAGCACAGAATCGGCTGCGCTTTTAAAAAACTGATAGTTGTTACGAAGATATACAAAAAATGAATCGGAAAGCCCTGTTCTTTCAAGACGCGTCCTAAACGCCCTGAGTGTACGAAGTCCATGATCCATTGATACCGGCGTGGCACCAAAAAGAAGCGTGTCGCCTTTTCTCTTTCCGGACAGATAGGCAATACTGTTTTCAACAGCCTTAAGAAGCGAGGCTGCATTGCCGCTGTCACTGTCTCCGAGTATATCAGGTGGTTCTGACGGCTGTAAAGCATTCTCTTTGGCCCATAGTATCTCAGGTACCGCTGCTGTATCGACCAGTGGCTTAATCGCAGTAGAGGCCTCCTGTTCAGATCGGAGCAGAAGAAAAAGACAGGCGAGAGCAAGTACCAGATTGGAAAATGACAAAAAGATAATAAGAAATTTAGGGTGTTTCATACCACCTTCCTCTAATTAGAATTTCAGGGCATATTGGTTACAATATAAGTCACTGCTCTTAACCTGATTTATTTAAATAATAGCAGGTGAGGAAAAGTAGCACAATGAGGGAATAAATCGAGACCACTTATTTACCTGGGTTCATCCGTTCAAGGTTCACAAGTTAAAAGGTTACAGGTACAACTGTTAAATACTCAATAGCTTAAAGATTCCGACATAATAGTTTCTTTGATCACCTACTGAGTGAATAAATAATAAAGTTCCCGCTTCGTGATAACTAATGTACGATAACACACTTACCACCCCTCAACGGGGAACTCTGAACTGATTTTTTTAGGATTGGGCTAAAAAAAAGAGAAGCAAACTCTCGCCTGCTTCTCTTATACCACACACTTAACCATAAAAAGGAGGGATAAATAATAAATGAGACACACTTCAATAATAACTACGCGTGTGTGGATATGAATATTGTATATTTTTTTAAACTTTTTTTAACTAGTTATCAACACTATCAACAATGGTTTGTGCACTGTGTTGGTAATTGCGTAATGTTCTATATATCAAACAATTACAACAAACCATTCGCTGGTTATCAACATATTATCAACTTTTAACTATACCTTTTCAGTGTCACCGTTGGTCATTGAGCAGTTACCATGGAAAACAGCGCCTTCATTAATTACAAGGTCTTTTGCCCGCAGATCACCTATGAGTGAAGAATTCTGCTCAAGCTCAACCCTGTCCTCAACCATCAGATTGCCGGTAATCTGCCCCCCAACAATAGCGCTTTTGGCTTTGATATCCGCATTGACCACGCCGGTCCCACCAATAACAATTTCCTCTGAAGTTTCGATTCTTCCTTTAAATGATCCTTCAATACGCAGGTTGTGCGGTACTATGACGGATCCTTCGAAAACGGTACCTTCACCGAGAATCGTATACGATCCCTTACCGAGTCCTTTCTCCATAATGCGCTCCTTATATCGTTTATTATCAAATTGTTAGCATATTTACAGCCGCTTAAAAATATACTTTAGCGGATCAACATTTTTTCCATCTTTCAGTATCTCATAATGCACATGCGGTGCGGATGACCTTCCGGTATTGCCCAAAAGCGCTACTGTCTGCCCACGCTCAACCCGGTCACCTTTTGACACTAATGCCTGCATACAATGGCCATACCGTGTGATAAAGCCGAATTTATGCCTAACCGTTACAATCACTCCGAAATAGGTATCATTGGACACATCGTGGACAATACCGGGAGCGGTTGATCTGATTGGTGTTCCTGCGGTTGCAGCAAAATCTAATCCAAGGTGGTTATGATATGGTGCCGCTACATCTTTTACATATTGCTTGGTAATCCAACCATCAACCGGGCTGATATTCGGAATAGAAAGAGAAAGCTCTTCCCGCGATGCGGATGACACTTTTACCTCTTTAAATACTTCTGACTCGTCGGTTCTCAGATCGCCGATAAAAGCATCGAGACTGTCTTCAGCAAAAATCTCCCCTTCCGTGGTTGACAACTTTGAAACAGGGCTACTGATTGATCCTTCACCGACCGAGGTGGCCAGTCTTTTTAAATAGTTACTGGTATGTTCGATCGATTCGATTTTTAGTGTGATATTCCGCAGCTTTTCATTCTCCGCCACGAGGCGTTTATTCTCATTAAGCAACGAATAGGTCAGCTGCAGTTTTGCGCCGATCTCCCCGGATTTCAGCAGCAGGGCACTTATCCCCAGAACAAAGATGATACAAAAAAAGATAAGGGCATAAATAATAGATCGGTTGATACGGATATAGAATGTCCTTCCGTTATCATCCGGAACAAACATTACCGTGTAGGATTTTCTCTTTTTTCTCTTTTTTCTCTTTTTCATAGTTAGGGTATAAGGTAACCGTTGCACCGGCTCAGGGTTCCCCGTTTATCCCAGTGGGTCTATACAAAAGCCCCTGGACAAGGTACCCTTCAGGGTATACCATTGCCTTTTTCTTTAAAAAAAATTGTGATGATGATTGAGTTTGTAAACATTCTTTAATTTTGGATTTTGGATTTTTTCAATCCACAATCCGCAATCCCCAATCCGCATTCCGCAATCATACAATTTTGGATTTCAACCCTGAACCTGCGAACGGTTACGGTATAAGGATGTTCAGGACCCGGTTAAGATCCTCTTTACTGTAATAACGTATTTCAATTCTTCCTTTACTATCATTTTTCAGTATAATTTTAACATCGGTGCCATAGTGATACCGCAACCGCTCTTCCTGATGCTGTATTT
Source organism: uncultured bacterium (assembly GCA_965372145.1). GTDB lineage: Bacteria > Fibrobacterota > Chitinivibrionia > Chitinivibrionales > JANQEN01 > CBDVBE01. The sequence continues at coordinate 6,329 of CBDVBE010000133.1, forward strand.
CCGGGTCTGTTGCCCGGCGGCGCTCTCGTGAACCCGTGCTGCTTTTCTTTCTGCCACTGCCGCCCTGGGCAATCCGCTCTACGTCCCGAACTGTCAAGCCCTGCATGACGACCCTTTCCGCAAGAACAATCTGGTTTTTCGAATTGTCAATTGACAATATGGCGCGTGCGTGGCCGCTGCTGATCGCACCTTCCCGCACCATCGACTGTACTATTTCCGGCAATTTGAGCAGGCGCAGGGTGTTGGTTATAACACTCCTGCTTTTTCCCACCCGTGCCGAGAGGTCTTTATGTGCCAAACCGCATTGCAGCAGAAGCTTGTGATAGGATTCCGCTATTTCTATATCATTGAGATTTTCTCGCTGAATGTTTTCTACCAATGCCATCTCAAGCATCTTGGTATCTGAAACTTTATCCTTAACAATACATGGTGCTTTAGGTGAATCAAGATACTTAAGCGCACGCAGTCGCCGTTCGCCGGAAACGATCTCATACGCATCGCCCTTTTTCCGCACTACAATCGGCTGCAGGAGCCCCTGGCTCTTTATACTCTCTGCAAGACCCTTTATATCTTCATCATGAAAGGTTCTTCTGGGTTGAAAGGGATTTGCCTGTATCCTGGAAATGACAATCTCAACGACTTCATTCTCAATGTCATTTTCCGTATCTACGACCGGTATAAGATTAGACAATCCCCGACCAAGTGCCCGGCGGCTCTTTTTAGGCGTCATTCTGCATGATTTCCTTTGCTAGTTTGAGATAACTTTCTGCTCCGGACGACATAATATCATAAAGAATAATCGGTTTTCCAAATGACGGTGATTCTGATAATTTTACATTTCTCGGAACAACCGCGTCAAAGACTTTTCCGGAAAAACAGTTTCGGACATCTTCTGCAACCTGTCTTGACAAGTTGAGCCTGCTGTCGTACATTGTCAACAACACCCCTTCAATAACAAGATCCCTGTTCAGGTTCTTCTGAACCAGACGAATGGTGTTAAGCAGTTCGGCGAGTCCTTCCAATGCATAATACTCACATTGAATGGGAATAAGTACTGACTGGGTTGCGGTTAAAACGTTTATTGTAATGAGCCCCAGGGAAGGCGGCGAATCTATAATAACATAATCATACATCCCTGCAATATCATCGAGTGCATTGGCAAGCTGTTTTTCCCGTGCAATAACATTAACAAGTTCGATCTCCGCGCCGGCAAGGTCAACGGTTGAAGGAACAATATCAAGATAGTCAATCTGTTCACTTATTACTATCGCATCCTTGATAGACGCAGAGGAGCCATTACTTTTCCGGCTGGTAAGAACATCGTAAATTGTAACGTCGATAGTATCTTTCTCAAGGCCGATACCCATCGTTGCATTACACTGCGCATCCATATCAATAAGGAGGGTTTTCTTCTCTGTAGCAGCCAGGCAGGCGGCAAGATTTATTGCGGTTGTTGTCTTTCCAACACCTCCTTTCTGATTACATACTGCTATAACTTTCATGCATGAACCTCAAACCAAGAATGTTGTGTCTCCACCATGTGTCAATGAAACATCAAGGGTATGAAACGGCTCTACTACAAACTTCATACAGCACCAGTATTATATCAGCGAAAGAGAAACAAGGTTGAGCCCCAGAATCTGATTCCCCAGATCATATTCTGCAATCTCATTTATACCAATACCGTCTTTCTCTTTATTCATTATTATTTCAGCGAGTTCTTTCTCAAACTGTTTTGTTTTAAAAGTATAGATACGCCCGTCATCGGCAATAAACGGTTTTGCCATTTTGGCAATCTTTGTGAGTGATCCTATCCCACGGCTGATGATATAATCAAATCCTCCCTCCGGGATCTCAATATGCTCTGTCCTTTTATTATGTACCTGAACATTATCAAATTCAAGCTCAGATACCACCTCTTTTAGAAACGTTGACTTTTTCCTGTTTGATTCTGCAAGTTCAAATGAAAGATCCGGTCTGAATATCCGAATCGGCACTGACGGAAAACCACCTCCTGCACCAATATCAAGAACCGATCCATTCTTTTTAAATCCAAAAAGCAGAAGCGGCTGTATTGAGTCACAAAAATGACGAAGAAACAACCGGTCTTCATCCTTGGGCGAAACAAGACCTGCTGCGGGATTCCATTTCAGTACCAGAGAAAGGTAGGTCAATATCAGCACCCTCTGTTCCGAATCAGGCGTTAATCCAAGGCGTTCCAACTCTTTCAGTTCGTAACACGCCTTTGCTCTTCCAAGAAACGGTTTTAACTTTTCTTTCATAGGCACAACCAATCTGTTTCACGTGAAACATTCATATATTTCTCACTACATGCATTATCAATACCGACACATCTGCGGGGGTTACCCCGGATATCCGCGATGCCTGCCCAATAGTCAGCGGTCGAATTTTATCCAATTTCCCGCGGGATTCGGTTAATAATCCCCCAATCGAATTATAGTCGATATCCTCTGGAATCGGTGTTTTCTCGATCCTTTTCTGCCGTTCTATCTCCTTCTTCTGCTTGTTGATAAATCCTTCATATTTGATATCTGCTTCAACCGTTACTCTCTGTTCTCTGCCCGGCAGTTCCATTCCGAGGGCTTCATAAATATCATCCAGACCAACCTGCGGTCTTTTCAGCAGTTCCGCGGCTGCTATTTTTTGTTTAAGTTCTGTTGTATCATGTTTCTGAGCGGCACCCCACACCTCCGGACTGACACGGGAAGAATGCAACATTTTTTTAATCGATTCTCTCTCCTGCCATACATTTTCCCGTTTTTTATAGATTGCGTCATCTATTAAACCGTTTTTTCGTGCAAGCGGCATAAGCCGTTCATCTGCATTATCCTGCCGCAGGAGCAACCGGTATTCCGCCCGTGATGTAAACATCCGATACGGTTCTTCGGTTCCCTTTGTGACAAGATCATCTATCAGGACTCCTGTATAAGAGGTGTCTCTTCCTAAAACGATGCATTCTTCGTCACGAACTCTTTTCGCCGCATTCACCCCTGCGATAAGTCCCTGGCATGCTGCTTCTTCATACCCAGACGTTCCGTTAATCTGGCCGGCAAAAAAGAGATGTTCAACCTTTCTTGACTCAAGCGTTGCAAAGAGCTGTACCGGATGAAAATAGTCATATTCAATAGCATAAGCCGGTCGTATCATCCGTGCCCGGCTTAGTCCGGGAAGGCTCTGCACCATTTCAATTTGTACTTCAAACGGCAATGAAGTCGAAAATCCGTTGAGGTACATCTCATGTGTGTGCAACCCTTCAGGTTCTAAAAATAATGTATGACCATTGCGGTCTCCAAACCTTACAACCTTAACTTCAATTGAAGGACAATATCGTGGCCCAACACCAACAATTTTACCACTATACAGCGGTGACTTATCAAGGTTGTTTTTGATAATATCATGAGATTTTTTTGTTGTCTTAAACTCCCAGCAGGCGATCTTGTTTTTCAGCGGTTCTGTTGTGCTGAATGAAAACGGCCATGGATCCTTATCACCCTCCTGTTTTTTCATTTTAGAAAAATCTACGGTTCTCCCATCGATTCTTGCCGGTGTTCCAGTCTTAAGCCTTCCCGCTGTGATGTCATGTTCCTGAATTGATTCACTTAACAGCAGGGACGCAGGTTCACCCATTCTGCCGCAGGCAAAAGTGTTCATGCCGATATGGGCAAGGCCGTTCAGGAATGTGCCCATTGCAAGAACAACCGCTTTCGCTTCAACTTTCTGCCCCGATTCGGTCACGACACCGCATGCTCTTCTATTTTTAACAATAACCTTCTGTACCATATCCTGGAAGATTGATATGTTTTCCTGTTCTTCAAGCAATTCCCGACACAATGTCCGATAGTATGCTTTATCTGCCTGAGCCCGGAGCCCCCAGACAGCCACACCTTTGCTTTTATTCAACATGCGGAACTGAATACCTGCCCTGTCGGTTATTCGACCCATTAACCCGCCAAGGGCATCCACTTCACGGACAATATTCCCCTTTGCAATGCCGCCTATAGCAGGATTGCAGGACATCTGACCAATTAAATCGGCATGGGCAGTAATAAGCACCACAGACAACCCGGTCTTGGCTGCACTGTTTGCAGCCTCAATTCCAGCATGACCACCACCGACAATAATAATATCGTATTTCATATCCAAGATGTTTCACGTGAAACATTTTATTGCTAACGGCTTCAAGAGTAGCCTTTTATAAACTATTTTCCGATACAAAATTCGCTAAAAATCTTATCAAGTACCTCTTCTGTCGTTGATTTACCAACGAATTCCTCAAATTTCCTTAAAATATTTCTGCAATATTCTGCTTTTATCTCTTCTTCCTTGCCACACCTCTCTATTTTCCCGATTTCCATTAGAACTTCTTCTATTATTTTTTCCTGCCTCTTATTGCTGATAATACAATCGTGTTGTATGCCTTTATATATCTCTTCCACTTCTCTATGTATAAATTGCTCTACTTTTTTCCTGTCCCCGTTATCAATAGCAGATATTTTTATGTATGGAATATGCAGACCACTGAACATCTTTTCTTTAATTTTCCCCTCAGACAAATCTATCTTATTTATGATCCCCAGTATCTTCCTTGTATGCATTCTCTCTATTTCCTTCTCTTCGGACTTCACCTCTTCATCGGCCGCAGTTACCCACATGTCTATTGCGCTGCTTTTAATAAACTCTTTACTTCTCTCTATTCCTCTCTTTTCAACACCTTTTGCGCTCTTCTTCAGTCCGGCTGTATCAATGAGTGTCACCGGAATAGTATCAATTATCCTCTCTTCCGAAATAAAGTCTCTTGTTGTCCCCGCCTCTGTATCAACGATTGAACGCTCATATCCTACAATTAAATTGAGTAAACTTGACTTGCCTGCATTCACCGGACCGACTATTGCTATATGAACACCAGACTCTGTTTCTTTTATTATTCTTCTCTTTTCCAACTCTGATAAAACTCTTTCTTTTATATTACCAATTTTTTTATCAACAATTGATGTGCTATCCCTTGTTGCGATATCATCATCTTCTCCAAATTCTATTGATGATTCTATCTCTACTAAAATATCTTCAATGTCAGTCTTCCACTCTCTTATAAATGACTGATACCCGCCTAGATAACTCTGAATTGCGCTCTTGTGCTGAATTATATTCTTACTGTTTACAATCTGATTTATTGACTCTGCCTTTGCCAGGCTTGTTTTACCATTACAGAAAGCCCTTCTGCTGAATTCGCCTCTTCCTGCATACCTGGCGCCGTCGTCAATAAGAGATTCCAGTATGCGCTCCGGCACAACGCTTCCACCGTGGCATATTATTTCTACCATGTCTTCACCGGTAAATGACCGGGGTGAATGATATTTTATGGCTGTAATCTCATCAATTATATAATCTGCTTTTGTATCAATAAAACGGTATAATCCTATCTTCTGAGGAGGAACCTTTTCAAATTTCTCTTCTTCTTTAACACGCTTTTTTATTAAGGTGAGTGCCCTTTCACCTGAAACTCGAATGATTGCCAGTGCTCCTGTACCTGGGGGGGTAGCAATAGCAACGATTGTATCATTAACTTCCATGGGATTATCCAGATAAATCGTACTTTCATCAACTCTCTATTGAGATGGTTTTTTCTTTTTTCCCATAAATTTCTGTTGAAGCAGCTGCAGTGCAGTAGAAAAGGTAAAGTAGAGACATAAACCAGATGGAAAATTATTGAATAATACCAGCATCATCACCGGCATCATATATATCATTGCCTTTTGATTCGGATCTTTAATAGTAGATTTATTTTGAAAGTACATAAGAACAGCCATTATTACCGGCATTAGGGCAAAATTACTACCATACATAGGAATATTAATTCCAATCGGGAACAATACTTCAGCCTGAGACAAATCTTTTACCCATGGAATTAAAAAAGTACCCTGTCCTCGAAGTTCAATTGCCTTTCTAAGTACAATAAACAGGGAGATCATAATCGGCATCTGCAATATCATTGGCAGGCAACCACCCATTCCTCCGAGCGGGTTAATCCCCTCTTTTTTATAGAACTCCATAATCTTCTGGTTCATCTGCTGGGGGTTCCCCTTGTGTTTTTCCCTGATTTTACTTATTCTAGGCTGCGTCTCCTTCATTTTACCCATCGATTTCATACTGCTCTGGGTAAGTGGATAGGTAACAATTTTAAGAATTATTGTAAGTATAATTATAACGATACCATAATCTTTTACCCCTTTTTGCAGTTGAATAAGCAACCATAATACAAACTCACATATATAGGGAAACCACTTATCAGCCCAGAAAAACCATCGATAACCACGAAAAAGAACCTTCTGCAGTCCTATTTTATACTGCTTCATTTCAGTAAGTTTTGAAGGTCCTGCATATATCCAGTATGACTCTTCGTTTCCAGAAGCAAATCTTTTAGTAACAATAGAATAATTATATTGTACGTTTTTTTTACCGGTCTGTAATGAATCCTTTATTTCAAACGATTCAATTTCTATCTCAGCATCACGAACATCTTCCGGTATTACAGCAACCAGAAAATATTTAGAGGTGATACCGACCCAGTTATAATATCCTGTTCGCTCCTCTTTCCCCGTTTTTTTCATTGTTAAATATTCTGCATTTTTACCATCATAGAGATGCACCTTTCTCTTGTCAAACTGTGCGCTTCTTCCGCTGCTTTTCTCGCTTTCAGTAATACCGCACTTCCACCCGACAAGCACATTTTTACCGTCCAGTTCCGGTGATTTTACCCTATATCCAATGCGATATTCACCATTGCTGAATGTGTACTCCTTTACTATCTGTTTGTTGTTCCCCGTATAAACAAACTCGATTACCTTCTTCCGGCCATTTTGTACTGATATCTCGTTACCTTCACTTTCACAAAGAAATATCTCTTTATCGAAATCCTTTTCATTTAAAGTAAGATTCGCCCCACCCGTACTATTATCCTGTGGGACGAGTTCTATATATTTTCCATTCTTTTTGGCTTTTTTATCTGCGTAATAGGTAAATTCCTTGGTTTTTAATGAAACAATCCTTCCGCCCTCTTCACTGATACCACATATCAGCTTGTCGGTTTCTATCCATACCGTATCAAGAGAAACAGTATCTGCAACAAGAGAATCTATAGATAGCAACTCTGATAGCACAGGTACACTTGTTAACATGTCTTCTGATAGTATTTCTTGCTTAAAAATATCACTTCCGCCAGGAACTTCTCCCTTCTTCTCTACTTGTTTTTCCTCTGTAACTTGTTTGTTTTCAAATGGATATGGTTTTTTCAATATTTTTTCATAATACATTTTACTTGTAAAAAATCTAAAGCTTAGTACAATAACCAAAAAAGCAAATAACATATTAACTACATTTCTATTCAAGTTTCGCTCCTCTATTTTAAAAAAACCTCTATATCAACAACCGGGTCGTAACCGCCCTTTGAAAACGGATTACATCGTATTACTCTCTTTATAATTACAAATATCGCTTTATATAACGGCATCGTTAACAGGGCTTCCTTCGCATAGACCGTACAGGTTGGATGGTATTTACATGCACCGTGCGGTATAAGAAAAAGTGCTCTGATAAATAAAATAACGTGCATAATACTATACACAATCACTTTTTTAATTTTACTCTCCATGATTCATATATTTCTTTTAAATCCTTCGATCGGACAGAAGATGAGTAATGAGGACATATCAGAATATCAAAATATTGGGGGTTCTCTACCCTGATATTTCTAAAAATCTCTCTTAGTACCCTTTTTATTCTATTCCTTACTACTGCAGACCCGTTCTTTTTAGAAACAAGAATTGCAACCCTGTCAAAGGTATTGCTATTAGGGCGAAATACCAGTGTAAAAAGAGAACTCTTCCATCGTCGCCCACTGCGTAAAAGAGAAGATATTTCTTTTTCACTTTTTATCTTTTGTAAAGAGTGAAACGTATAGTTCACTACAACGTTCCATGTTAGCTGTCTGAAACAGTAAGTTTTTTTCTCTTTTTTAGTCTTCTTCTTTTAAGAATGTCTCTACCACCGATTGTCGACATTCTTTTCTTAAATCAGTGTTTGTTTGCCTTTTTTCTGTTTGACGGCTGGAAAGTACGTTTCATTAAATGCTCCTTAACAATATTATATAGACGAAAATAAGTTATTAAAAATGCTATAATACAATTTTTTTGTCAATCATTTTCACTTTTATCGGTGTTATATACAATATATTGTTCCTGCATTATCAACATATTGATATTTCCAAAATAACACCAGGAACACGTTGTCTCCATGCAAAGAATGGTACTATTTTCTTTATTTATTCAGGT
>CBDVBE010000134.1:0-14668 GCA_965372145.1 uncultured bacterium
CAAAACGAAAGACGGTATTAAGCGGTATATAATGGTAGAAAAAAATAAAACTAATAAGCAAATTTATATTACAGAGGCTGATATTGAAAATATTATTACGGCAAAGGCAGCAATATATGCTGCAATGAAAATTCTGTTACAGCGACTCGATTTAGATTTTACCGATATAAAGCATTTTTATCTTGCGGGTGCATTTGGTAAGCACATTGATATTGATAATGCGGTGACTATCGGATTAATCCCAAACATTTCACGTGATAGAGTCGAGTTTGTTGGAAATACATCAATTAAAGGCGCAAAGATGGTTGCTCTGTGCCATAATGCACTTGATACTATTATTGAAATTGGTAAAAATACGACTTATTATGATTTAATGGGTGCAAATGATTATGTGCAGGAATTTACAAAGGCAATGTTTTTACCCCATACGGATATTGAAACTTTTCAGAAAATACTAACGTAGAAAGAGAAGAAGATGGCAAAAACAATAGCTGTTGCCGGGAAAGGTGGAACAGGAAAGACTACTATTGCCGCGTTAATTATTCGCTATTTATGTGAAAAGAACATGAGACCGGTCTTGGCAGTAGATGCCGATCCTGACGCTAACTTAGGAACATTGCTTGGCATTAAAACAGGGACGTCAGTTGGTGATTTGCGGGAGGAAGTGCGAAAAGAGATGAAGAATATGCCGGCTGGTATGACAAAGGCAAATTATGTTGAAGCCGGTTTACATCAAATTATTGAAGAGGCAAATGGTTTTGATCTTATTACTATGGGAAGAGGGGAAGGCCGCGGGTGTTACTGCTCTTTGAATAATCTTATCCGTAAATTTTCAGATGATCTGGCACCTTCGTATGCCTGGATTGTTATGGATAATGAAGCGGGTTTGGAACATATCAGCAGAACAACCACCTCGAATGTTGATGCATTGATTGTTGTGGTAAATGAAAATCCGATTGCCCTTGAAACAGCGAAGAGAATTGAGCAGATTGTCGATAGCTTGAAAAATGAGATCCGCAAAAAGTATGTAGTAACTAATATGGTCAGGATGGAACGAAGGGAAATGATTAAGAAACGAGTGTCAGAGTTGTCAATGGAATATCTTGGCGATGTACCACGAGATCAAATGCTCGAAGATGCTATTTTTAATGGTGAATCAGTATTTACTTTAAAGGAATCGAAAGCAAAAGAAAATATATTTTCAATGATGGATAAGATAGGAGGTACTAATGGAACTACCTAATGTTAAAGAGAGATGGACCAGTCAGATCAGTGAGGTGACAATCGGTGCCACAAAAGAAGAGGGTGGAACACGAGCAAAAACCGTAACTGTTGGCGGACAGACAACCTTGCCTTTAATGACATTTGAAGGGGAAATACCCAATCCACCGGTTATTGCAGGTTTCGTTTCGGATACACCACCTGAATGGCCCGATGTTTTAAAGAATGCCGTTGGCAGTGAGATAAATTCTCCGGTTGAATGGGCACAGAAATGTGTTCAGGAATATGGCGTGGATTTAATAAGTTTGAAAATGGTCGGTGCGGATCCTACTGTTAAGGATGCCTCACCTGCTGACTGTGCTAAGGTGGTGCAGGATGTTCTTAAGGCTGTTGATGTACCACTCATTATATGGGGATGTGGCGATGATGAAAAAGATAATCTCGTGCTGCCGGAATGTTCACAGGCTGCACGTGGAGAGAACTGCCTTATCGGTTCGGCAAAAGAGAGCAACTATCGTACTGTTGTAGCAATCTGCAAAGCAGATAAACATAAAATTATTTCAGAGGCTCCTGTTGATATCAATATTGGCAAACAGGTAAATATCCTCCTGCAGGATGCCGGTTTTGACCTGAAAGATGTTGTCATGTTTCAGACAACAGCCGCACTTGGATACGGTTTAGACTATGTATATACTATCCTTGAGCGAGCAAGAATAACCGGACTTAAAGGAGACAAGTTAATGGCTGCACCACAGATTTGTGATGTCGGTGGTGAGACATGGAGAATTAAAGAGGCGATTGCAGATGAAGATATATTGCCGGGTTGGGGAGCGCTTGAAAAACGAGGCCCAATGTGGGAGGCTGTGTGTGCAGCTGCGTATCTGCAGGCAGGTGCTGATATTCTGGTTATGGCGCATCCTGAAGCTATAAATAAAATACAGGAAACTCTTAAAAGATTATCCTAAACGAGGAGGTTGGTATGATTTTAATCGGTGAAAGAATTAATGCCGGTTTTAAAGATATAAAGCAGGCAATCCTTGATAAGAATGGCGATATTATTAAGGAATGGGCAAGGAAGCAGACTGACGCAAAGGCTGATTATCTTGATGTAAATCTCGGAACTGCTTCAAACAAGCCTGAGGACTTGTGCTGGATGATTGAAATGGTTCAAGAGGAGGTGGATACACCTGTTTCTATTGATAATAATAGACCGGCAATGTTGAAAGAAGCAATTCCTGTATGCAAAAAACCTCCCCTTGTAAATTCAGTAACCGCTATCGATGAAAAGATGGATGAGCTGCTACCCATAGTGGCAGAACATAAAGCATCGATAATTGGCTTGTGTATGGATGAAGCCGGCAGCCCGAAATCTGCTGATAAACGTGTAGAGAATGCAGGTAAGGTCTTTGCGAAAATATTGGAATTCGGCATGGAACCGGAGCAGCTTTTTTTAGACCCTATTGTGATGCCGTTAAAGTTTATGCAGGAACAGGCAATGGAAATTTTAAAAGGAGCATCACAGTTTACCCTGTTCTCTGATCCTCCATGTCATATTGTTTGTGGATTGAGTAATATTTCAAATGGGACAACCCAAAAAAGTTTAATAAACCGGACATTTGCTACCATGCTGATAGCGAATGGCCTTGACGCTGTGATTTGTGATGTTATGGATGAGGAATTGGTAAATACCATGCTAACCGCTGAATTGGTTATGAATCGTTCGATTTATGCTGATTCGTATGTGGAGGCATTCAGGAAGTAATTCGGCAGTGTGTTACGTCGTAGATAAAATATTTTTAGCAAAGGGGCGTATACTTGTTGTACGCCCTCTTTAATTTGAAATAGCGATATGGTTTGAATTTACAATAAAATCAAAGTAGAAAATGAAAGTTCTAATTCTGAGAAGTATAAAAGATTGCAGTATAAAAGATCAGTATTCCATTAGTATGGATGTCAACTATGCAAATAGATTTATAGGTAACCTTACTGATAAAGGGAATTATTGCAGTGCGTGTGGGGGAAAGTGTGTTTCCTGCCGCAGTCACTATCAGACCGATTTTTCAAAAAATATAGTTGGTATTATTGATTTCCCGTCTATACTACCTGCTATTATTGATGAACCGGAAGATTTTTTTCCGGATCAAATTCCTTCACATGATGTAGTGGTTGCGATTGCCGTTAATGAAGAGATCCTTATTTCGTTTGTTGAAAAGTTTTCTGAATTGAAAGGAATAATAATTCCCATTGAAAGGAGTAATGTAATATCTCCACATGCAGTTAAGGTATTAACGGAACTATGTACAGAAAAGGGAATAGAGGTGTCATTTCCCAAACCGTTTTGTGCATTTTCTCCCGGCAGTGGAATTTTGCACGAATTCAAGAACTATTTCAGAATAGGGAAACCTGAGATTGATTTTATAATTAAAGATGGTGTGATAATTGGTGCAAAAGTTCTTACCAGTGCGCCCTGCGGCGCAACATATTTTTCAGCCCGAGGTTTAGTAGATAAAAATATCAATGACGATTTACCTTTCATTATAGATAAACAACTGAGCTGTTATCCCTGTACTGCAGATACTGCAGTTGACAGAGAATTTAAGGATTCAATTACCCATCAGGCGGTAAAGATTCAGAGAGAGATTTTATTAGATATTAAAAAGGAGTCTTGATTATCATGCTTAAAATTCCAGCAAGACAGACAACAATGATTGGCAGTATGCCATATACTGATGCTGAAAAGGCGTTAGAGATTCTTGACCGCTATCCGCTTTCAATACCGGTTTGGCCCCAGTTGCCCAGGAGGTCATTTAAAGAGGCTATGGTTCCGCAGTACAGCGAGGGGTTCCCCGGTATTAGTGTGGATGAAGAGAACAAGCGTTTCTGGATAGAGCGTAATGATGCAATGTTAAATGAAATGGCATCATTTTATGAAGCTGTCTTATCAGATAGTGTTGATGCATTTTCTCTTTCTTCAGAATATGCTGAAGGATTTGTCGTTTTCTGTAATAATCTTGAAAAGCGTGCAGAGAAATTCCCTGCTGTCAAAGGTCAGGTTACCGGCCCGTTTACCTATGGGTTAAGCCTGAATGATAATGTTGGTAAAGCAGTATGGTTTGATGAACAATATAAGGACATTGTTATCAAGGGATTGGTAAAAAAGGCGATATGGCAGGCTCAGCAGTTGGGAAAGTATGCTGAACAGGTTATCATCTTTTTTGATGAACCGATTTTTTCTGCTTTAGGGACACCGGCATATATTGGTATAGAGGATGAAGAGGTGGTCAGTGTTCTTAACGAATTGGGAGATTCTTTACATGAAGAAGATGTTACTGTTGGGGTACATTGCTGCGGAAATATGGATTGGTCGCTTCTTGCGCAATCCACCATTGATATTATTGCTTTTGATGCGTATGAATTCGGGGACAAGGTCGCATTGTATCCTGAAGCAATACTTAGATTTCTCGAACGGGGTGGCATATTAGCGTGGGGAATCGTACCTACCGGAAATCCTGAAGATATTAAGAAGGAGACTGGTGAAAGTTTGAAGCAAAAGACAGATGAATTAATGGAACTGTTTATCCGGAAGGGAATATCATCCGAGCGGTTGCGGGAACAGATTATTTTCACTCCGTCGTGTGGTATGGGGACATTGTCCCTTGATGATGCGGAGCAGGTCTTAAAATTACTCGCTCAGATGGGTACAGATGATAGAAATTAAAACATCCTATTGTAAAGCATGAGCTTGGATTTTACCTTAGGAGGAACACGGTTCAAAAATAGTCAATTTTGAACAGAAACAGCTTACCGATAAGAGAAAAAGTTATTTGAAATAAATAAAACGGGTAAAAAATGGATAAAAAATTTGAAAAACTCGGGAATGAATTACAGGAGTTAGTAGATGCTGAAACAAGAAAGATTTATTCAGAAAAGGTAATTCAATATTTTACCCAACATGAAAACATGGGAAGACTGAATGACCCGGATGGTTCTGCTTATATTAAAGGACCCTGCGGAGATTCAATGGAGATGTATCTGGCAATAGCAGACGATAGCATCTCAGAAGTACGTTTTTTTACTGACGGGTGTGTTCCAACAATAGCCTGTGGTTCGGCTGCAACAAAATTAGTTAAGGGCAGGCACATAAAAGACGCCATGAAAATCGCCCCGGCAGATATTATCAATGCACTGGACGGGCTTCCGGAGTGGAATCTGCATTGCGCAATTCTGGCGACAACAACACTATACAAAGCATTGGCAGATTATCTGCTCAGAAAACAAATATAAATAGTACAAAAGCATGAATACCAAATTTCAAGTTTCCAACTTCAGCGTTCTGTGAACGCTTACAATATATTTTTATGACATGCTAAAAAATATTTTACTTACCATAATTATCTTGTTCTCTATTTTCCCAAAACATGTATTAGCGCATCCTCATATGTTCATCGACGTTTCCATGAAATTTATGCTTAATGACTCCGGCCTGGCGGGAATTTATACATACTGGAACATAGATGAGATGAACAGTACACAATTAATTGATTATTACGATAAGAATAGAAACGGAACGTTTGAAAAAAAAGAGCTGATACAGATACTTAAATTTACGCTACCGAACATTCAAAATATGACAACAATATCATGGGGTCTTAATTTCTTTGACTTACAGAAGGTTGAGAAATTTAATGCTAATGTTAATAATAAGAAAAATGTTGTATACTCATTTTTCATTCCCTGTACTATTAGCGTTAAAAAAAATAACGACAAAAAAATAACTATGTATTTTGAGGACCCGACAATATTTATCGCGTTTGATCTGAAAAAAGATTTAGTACAGGTGTCATCAAATGAACACATTAACGGTACGGTTACCTTCGGTAAAATCGATTATATAGAGACGGTTATACTTCATCTAAAAAGGAAATAGAAAATAATGCCCGGTAAATTATTGTTTCTGTTCATAATAGTATTCATGAGTCATACCTGCGTTAACGCACAACAAAATCCATTTCTGCCTTCTTCTCAAGCAGTTTCCTCGAATGATACCTTAACAAAAGAACATACAAGAATTCATACAAATAGGTACAGGAATAAAATACCTTTTTTAAGACCCTTAATACGTTACCAGAAAAATCTAACCCGGTTTTTAACCGGACTATTAAGAAAAATTAAGGAAGAATTTTCAGTTACTCATTTATTAATTCTTTTTGTAATAGCCTTCTTTTATGGGATTATTCATGCGTTAGGTCCGGGGCATGCCAAACTGATTATCGGTTCATATATGTTGAGTAATAAACACAAAATACAGCATTCATTTATGGCAGGTAGTATCTTTGCCGCAACACACGTTGGCATGGCCCTGCTTATCTTTTCAATATTCAACCTTGTTCTCCATATCAGCCATGCTGATACTAACAGTATATCAACGGTTTTATACAATATAAGCGGCATTATGATTGTACTAATAGGAATAATTTTATTAGTGCATGTCTTTATGAAAGAAGAGAATAAACCGGGAAGGCTGAATACATTATTAAAAAAGAGTTCCCTTCCTGCAATATCAGTAATTTCAGGACTTATGCCCTGTCCCGGTGCTCTTCTTATTCTCGTTTTTTCAAAACTTATCGGCATTACTGTTTATGGTGTTATCTCTGTCGTTTTTTTGTCTCTGGGCATGGCGCTTACCGTAAGTATTGCCGGAAGTGTCGGTGTTCTGGCAAGCAGGGCAGTACTCCTTTCCACCCATGGAAATACATTGAAACTTATCGGCAAAACAGTAAGAATTTTTGGGACGGTAATAATAATTATCATAGGTTTATTGATGTTATTGCAATAAATATGTAACGGTGCGATTAATAGGCTTCGTATCGGTACATGAATACGACAAAGGATTTAAAGATGGAATCGCAAAAAAATAGATTGTTAAGTGTTACATTGCATTCAATCGGTATTATACATTCTCCGTATAAAAATCCTAAAGAAACACCAATTCAACCTGTGTATGCGAAAGGTATTAAAGGAGAGGTGGAAATTTTCCCGAAGTACATGGCAGGCCTGCGTGACCTGGAAGGATTTTCTCATATTTATTTGCTCTATTATTTTCATAAAGCAGGTTCCGAAAAATTATCGGTTAAGCCGTTTTTAGAAGATGCAACCCATGGCGTGTTTGCCACACGAGCACCGTCACGCCCTAATCATATAGGGATCAGTCTGGTTAAGCTTCTACGAATAGAAGAAAACATTCTTTATATCGAAGATGTCGATATCCTTGACGGCACCCCGCTAATGGACATTAAACCTTATATTTCACGTTTTGATTACCGGGATAATGTCAGATGCGGCTGGCAGGACAATATAGAAGAAAAGAAAGCACGGATTCTTGGAAGCAGGCAGAATAAAGGTGGTATTCATGCTGTATAAGTTTGACGGCAAGCAACCGGTGATTGGTAAAGGAACATATATCAGTAACCTGGCAGAGGTGATTGGTGACGTGGTAATTGGTGACCATTGCTTTATTGGGCATGGTGTTATCTTACGGGGAGATTATGGCAGGATTGAAATCGGGGATGGTACAGCCGTGGAAGAAGGGGTTATTGTCCACGCACCTCCTCACGAGACAAACCGGATTGGAAAAAAAGTGACTATTGGTCATGGCGCTATAGTACACGGAAAACGTATCGGTGATATGGCCGTTATCGGTATGGGAGCGGTTCTCAGTATCCGGTCTGAAATCGGAGAATGGACAATTGTTGCGGAAGGCAGTATTGTAAAAATGAATCAGGTAATTTCTCCACAGGTTGTCGCTGCCGGTAATCCTGCAAAAGTCATTCGGACGATAGAGAAGAAAGATAAAGAATTCTGGATATATGGTAAGCAGCTTTATATTGATCTTGTAAAAAAGTACCTGACTACCGGTATGGAGCCGATTGGCCAATAATAATTCCTCATTCCACTCACTATATTTATATTAATAGAGATCGATAAAAGCGGTAATACACCAATGGACTATTTGGAGGTAGTATTTTAATGAAAAAAGGTGACTATGAACGTACCAGTGAGACATTGAAAGTATTAGGCCATCCGGTACGTCTAAAGATGTTAGCAGGCATTCTCAAAGATGAATGTAATGTGGCTCAGATACAGAAGAAGTTGGGATTACCACAATCCACTGTTTCTCAGCACCTGAGTTCCTTGAGGAATATGGGGATTATAAAGGGAAGGAGGGAAGGTACAAAGAGATGCTATAAAGTAATTGACGAGATGGTAATTAAAATATTGAGAATGATTGCCAAAAAATAATTTTTTATATATTTTATCGTATAATTTATATATTTAGATAAAACGATAAATACTATATTTTAGTTATAACATTGAAAAGGATTATAAAAGGACTATCTGAAGATTGTACTGTTATGCGTAAGATCCTTAATAAGGCTTAAAGAACTAAGACCCTTTCTTTGGAGGTTTAGGCGAAAATGATTGATTTTACAAGACGTGAATTTTTCAAGGTTTCAACAGCTACCCTTGGGGCTTTAAGTCTTGGCTGCTCGAAATTCGGCCGGAAGAAAGCCAAGGGGGAGACCGGGACCAAGTACAGTTACTGTGACATGTGCTATTGGCACTGCGGGATAAAGGTCAAGGTGGTTAATGGAAGAGTAGTCAAGATTGACGGAGACGAAAATGACCCCCTCAGCCGGGGAAAACTCTGCGCACGCGGACAGGCCGGTATTCAACAACTCTACAATCCGGACAGGCTGAAGAAGCCTCTTATCAGTATCGGTAAACGGGGAGAAGGAAAATATCGCGAAGCGAGCTGGAAGGAGGCACTGGATTATTCCGCTGAGAAGCTTTCCAAGGTCAGTGAAAAGTGGGGCGGCCCGGAAGCCACAGCATGGCTGTGCCATTGCAGCTGCGGAGGATTGTTCGGCCATTTGGCAGCTGCCTGGGGCAGTCCCAATTCCGGCGGTCCTGCACATGCTTTGTGCATTGGCGGCCGTGAGATTGCCTCCAAATTGACTTTCGGCAGGCCGATTGGGGAGCACATGCCGGTAGATTGGGAAAATGCCCGGTTCATAGTGTTAATCGGAAATCACATTGGGGAGAATTCCCACAATACGTTGATGCAGGATTTTATCGGTGCTCTTGATAACGGTGCCAAGCTGGTGGTCGTTGATCCTCGTTACTCCACTGCGGCAAGTAAGGCTGACCGGTGGCTTCCTATAAAACCGGGCACTGACACCGCTTTGCTTTTAGCCTGGATGAACGTGATAATTACAGAGGAACTTTACGATACAGAATACCTTGATAAGTACGCAATTGGTTTTGACGAGTTGAAAAACCACGTTTTAAAATATACTCCTCAGTGGGCTGCAAAGATTACCGATATTGAAGCCGGCACAATCGTTGAGATCGCACGGGAGATGGCAAAATACGGGCACCGGGCTGTGATCCCGCCAAACAGGCACGTTGCATGGTATGGAAACGATACACAGCGGCTGCGAGCACTATTTATCCTGAATACGCTGCTGGGCAATTATGGGCGTGAAGGCGGTTTCTACTTCGCTGCCGAGCCGTGGATTATGGAATATGAATATCCACCGTCCAAACTGGCAAGTGCCGGCGGGGGGTGCGGTGGAGGCGGAGGCGGACTCGGCTCGGAAGTATTACCCGAAGATGTCAGGCCGCGTGTTGACGGAAAGGGTGAGAAATTTCTCTACGGCGGCCTTGTGGAACCCGAATTGTTTAAAGCAATCGCTACGGGAAAACCTTATCCCGTCAAAGGCCTTGTCGCAGTAGGCACCAATCTTTTTCACTCAATGCCGGATGTGCCCGGAGTTAAAAAGGCACTTAAGAACCTCGATTTTTACCTGTGCGTGGATATCCTGCCGCAAGAGCATGTTATGTGGGCGGACGTGATCCTGCCTGATACGACCTACCTGGAACGGTATGGCGATTTACATACTGTTCCCCATAAGACAACGCCATTCATAAGCTTCCGTGAGCCGGTGGTTAAACCGTTATACGACACAAAGCCGGGGTGGTGGATTGCCAGGGAGCTGGGCAAACGCCTGGGCCTTGACGAGTACTTTCCCTGGGAGAATTATGAAGAATACCTCAATACCAGACTGGATTCTTTAGGACTAACCATTGAAGATATACGGAAAAAAGGAATTATCACACAACCACAGCTTAGTAAGCCTTTTATTAAAGATTACGAGTCCAAAGGAGAGGTGATTCCATTTAAAACACCGAGTGGAAAGATCGAGATATACTCCGAACGATTGAAGGAAGCCGGGCTTGATCCCTTGCCTAAGTACGAAAAAGTAGAAGAACCGCCGGATGGATACTTCAGGCTTCTCTATGGACGTTCACCAGTACACTCCTTTTCACGAACACAATCCAACAGGTGGCTTTCCAAAATTATGCCTGAGAATGAAGTATGGGTAAATGCCAAGATTGCTAAGAAATTAGGGCTTCGGCATGGAGAGTATGTGGCCCTGGAAAATCAGGATGGAGCGAAATCAAACAAGATTAAAGTGAAAGTTACCGAACGTATTCGCTCTGACTGCGTGTATATGGTGCACGGCTTCGGACATAACACACCCAAACTGAAACACCAGCACCGAAAGGGAGCGAGCGATATTGCCCTTCAGACCCGGTATAAACTGGATCCGATATCCGGAAGTTGCGGGTTGCACGTGAATTTTGTCAAGTTCGTTAAAAGCGGAGGTCGTGTTTCATGAGTAAGTATGCAATGGCTGTGGATTTGGAAAAGTGTGTGGGATGTGGCGCCTGCATGGTAGCCTGTAAGGCTGAAAACGGAGTGCCCCCGGAGGTGTTCCGTTTGACAGTGTATGAAATAGAGCAGGGGACTTTTCCTGATGTTAAAATCGAGTTTCGCCACGATCAGTGCAGGCACTGCGAGATCGCGCCCTGCGTTTTGGTCTGCCCTACAGGGGCGAGCTTTATAGATGATGACGGTCTGGTTCGACTTAACAATACCAGATGTATTGGCTGTAAAGCCTGTGTGGTTGCCTGCCCATATGATGCGCGTTTTACTAACCCGGAAAAAGGGTATGCAGAAAAGTGTAGCTTTTGTGAACATCGGCTCAGCGAAGATGAGAAACCGGCCTGTGTGCAGACATGCCCAACCGGAGCCAGAGTCTTCGGAGATCTGGATGATCCGAAAAGTGACATCAGGGTAGCTTTGAGAAGTAACAAGGTAGATGTACCCAAGAAAGAAGCAGGCACACGCCCAAAATTTTTCTATTTAAAGAAGAAACTTACAGAGGAGGCTTGATAATATGGAAATTGGAATAGCCAATGAACTGGGACATGTATGGGAGTGGCCGCTTGGATTGCATTTTGTTCTATCCGCTCTGGTTGCCGGATTGAGCGTCATTGCCGGTATTGCCCATTTGACGGACCGCAAAGGCCTTGCAAAGGCCGCCGTGTTTTTTGCTTTCCCTATTTTAATTGTTGACCTTCTTTCGCTGATACTGGACCTCAGCAAGATGTGGAGTGTGTATTGGTTATATCTTAATTTTAATATTACTTCAGCAATCTCATGGGGAACGTTGTCGCTTACCCTCTCTGCTGTTTGCCTCTTCGGGTATATTATCGACTATTTAAAAATCTTTCCTCTACCTAAACGGATACTCAATCTCCTTGCCTGGTTGCTTATCGGCTCTTCCGTGGTGGTAGGCACTTATACCGGGGTCATGTTTGCATCATGCCTGCAGGCAGTGCCCCTCTGGTGTTCGATGCTTCTTGCTCCACTGTTCTTCGCATCCGCAGTTGCCATGGGAGCTGCCCTGTTGGAGCTGTTTAAATTCGGGGAAAATATATCGGGCTGGTCCCTCTCGTTGGGAGCATTTACCGCAGGACTCATGCTCATTTTATATATTACAGAGCTTTATAGCAGCCCCAAGGCAACCCAGGATGCTCTCGAATATATGTTAACACATTATGGCGTTCTCTGGTGGATCACCGTTAGCATGGGATTTATTGTTCCTGGGATACTTGCCGTTGTATGGATCGTTCGCCGGCAGAAAAGTCCAGGGATGATAGGAAAAAGTATTGCATTGCTATCTTTATTTGGCGGTATAAGCCTCAGGTTTGTGTTACTCTTTGCCGGTCAGGGACATTATTAATGAAAGCAAGCAAAAGGATTAAAGAAAAGAATAAACCGATAAATTATATTAAGATGTTTTAAATAATATCAAACTCAAATGGAGGAGGTATTTTACCAATGTTACACCCAAAAAAATGTTTTGTAAGAGCAATTCTGTCAGTAGCTGTTTTAGGTGTATGTTTAGTTCCCCTAAGCAGTTCAGCACAAGATGACCCTATTTTAAAGGTAATCGATAAGTACCTCAGTACAGTCCATACGAAAAAGTTTTATCAAATTATGCCGGAGGAAGTGAACAACCAGATGAAAGTAAGACCTAACCTGGTTATACTTGATGTACGGAAGCCGGATGAGATTAAGAAATTAGGCAAGATTCCGGGCGCTATGATTATCCGCCTGAACTCGCTTGCTAAAAATCTGGACAAGCTTCCCAAGAACGATGCGATAATTATTTACTGCAAGGGAGGTGCACGGGGCACAATGGCAGTAGGCTTCTTGGGCATCCTGGGATACACGAATGTGAAAAATATGAAAGGTGGATTTACCGCCTGGACCAAAGCCGGTTACAAAGTGGAAAAATAACACCTCCTATGGTTTATAAGCAGCCTGTGGTGATTAGCTGTCTGCTAAGCATCGCAGGCTGCTTTTTATTGGGAATAGGCATGTAGCAGTATTGAGTCAGCAGTTTCGTATCCGATTCCTTTATAACAGCGTTGTTTATTTGAGCCAAGCTAATCTTTAACCATGGTTATTTGTGATATGAGGAGATAATAAGTATTTCTTTTGACAAGAAGGGTAAAATGTAGTATATTTATATGAGATTGAGTCTCATTATCGATTAATTGATGTTTCCTGTATTTTTTTAAGCTCTTGTTGAGATTGAGTCTCAATATTAGTGACCTGTCTCCTGTCCATTTAGCTGGAAATAAAAACATAAAGAATAGTTGTCTCTATACTGTTTTTATGCTTTTCCGATAAAGAGGTAGCTAATCAAAGTAAGATAGGGGTAACCGTTCACAGGTTAAGGGTTCCCCGTTTAAAGGTTATCCCCGTGGGCGATTACGAAAGCGCCTAGACAAGGTGTACCAGACAAGCTGGCATTATAACCCTTCAGGGTATAAACAAACAATAGGAAATTGATTTCCATTGTTTGTTATACTCGCAGGGTATAACATTGCGTAGAAGCAGAGGATCTTCTGCTTAACGCACTGTAAAATCGCCTTTTTCTGTAAAAAAAAACGTTGTGATGATGTTTTTTAATTTTGGATTTTAAATTTTGGATTTTAGATTTCAACCCAGAACCCGTGAACGGTTATAGATAGGGATTGTTATGGATAAAATCATAAATGAAGAAAACGAAATATTTTATCAATTTCTTAAAAACAGGGGATTATCATTTACCAGGCCTCGTAAATTAATTCTTGAACAGATTTACAGGGATCATGATCATTTTGATGTAGAAGAGGTTGTAGAGGCGCTTCGGAAGAGGAAATCCCGGGTCAGCAGGGCTACCGTGTACCGGACGCTGGTTCATCTTGAAGATTGCAACTTAATCAGGCGGGTGGATTTAGGCCATGGACACTCACATTTTGAACATACATTCGGCCATAAGCACCACGAACATCTTTATTGTAAAAAGTGCGGGAGAATTATAGAGTTTGTTGATCCCGATCTTGAGGAGAGGATTAATAAAATATCAGTGCTCAACAATTTTGCTATTATAAACCATACTGTTCAGATTTTCGGGATATGTAAAAAATGTCAAAAATTAAAGTAGTGTATTCATAAAGCAGTAAATAAGGCGGGAAAAATGCAGACTGATGAAAATATAAAAGCAAACGAGTTTGACAAATCCCTGGCGGTCAAAAAAATCGCGATCATCGGATTGCCGAATACCGGCAAGAGTCAGGTTTTTAACTTCTGTACCGGTACATATACCCTTGTGGCAAACTATCCCCTGACAACTGTTGAGATGAAAAGAACCCAATGCAAAGTGCGAGACCAGCTCTATGAGGTTATTGACACCCCGGGACTTCACTCGCTCTATATTCATTCAGAGGAGGAATTAGTTGTCAGGGATTTGTTGTTTTCTGAAAAGCCGGACATTATTATCCAGTGCATTGATGCAAACCAGTTAAAACAATCGCTCGTGCTTACTGCGGATTTACTGGAGTTGGGTATTCCAATGGTAATTGCTCTGAATGCAGTTAAAGAGACTGCAAAAAAGGGTGTTCGAATTAATTCAGATAAACTTTCTCGGATTTTGGGTACTCCTGTAGTAGAACTTCTCAGCTTGCAAGATCAGGGTAAGGAAAA